>SCQX01000073.1 GCA_004298545.1 Candidimonas sp.
CGCACGGACACCTTCTTCATCGCCACCGCCAACCTGGATCCGGCGGCGGGCGCGGCGCGCGGCGCCGACGTCTCGCACAAGGGCGGCAAGCCGGGCTTCGTGCGCATCGACGACGCGCAAACCCTGACCATCCCCGATTTCGTGGGGAATTCCTACTTCAACACCATCGGCAACCTGCTGTGCAACCCGCGCGCAGGCCTGCTGTTCATCGATTTCGAGTCGGGCGACCTGCTCTACGTCGCCGCCACCGCGGAGGTGCTGTGGGACGACCCCGACGCAGCCCTGTTGACGGGCGCGCAGCGCCTGCTGCGTTTTCACGTCCGCACCGTGCGCCGCAACGCCAAGGCCCTGCCCATCCGCTGGACGCCGCCAGAATACGCCCGCGAGCTGGAGCGCACCGGCGTCTGGCCTGCCGTCGCGGTCGAGAGCTGATCGATTCGCACGTCGCGTGACGCCCGGCCCGCCCGTCCTCCGCACCCTACCGCGCCCCGAAACCGGTGAGCAGCGTCTTCACCGTCAGGAACAGGATGAACACGTCCAGAAACAGCGAGCAGTGCTTGATGTAGTAGAAATCGTGCTCGATCTTCTGGCGCGTCTGGTCCACGTTGTCGGCGTATCCCTGGCGCACCTGCGCCCAGCCGGTGATGCCGGGCTTGACCACGTGGCGATAGCTGTAGAAGGGCAGTTCCCGGTCGAAATGGGCGACGAAGTCCGGCTGTTCCGGTCGCGGCCCGATCAGGCTCATGTCGCCCTTGAGCACGTTGACGAACTGCGGCAGCTCATCGATACGGTACTTGCGCAGAATTCGCCCCACGCGCGTGATGCGCGGGTCGTCCTCACCCGCGAACTGGTTCGAGGCGTCGTCGGCGCCCACCCGCATGCTGCGGATCTTGTAGATTTTGA
Organism: Candidimonas sp.; assembly: GCA_004298545.1. GTDB lineage: Bacteria > Pseudomonadota > Gammaproteobacteria > Burkholderiales > Burkholderiaceae_B > SCQX01. Next base: position 904 of record SCQX01000073.1, read on the forward strand.
ACGGCCGATTGCCGCGGCCGATGCGTTCCTGCGTGTAGATGGCCGGCCCCGGGCTCTCCAAGCGCACCGCCACGAGGGCCGCCAGCGCCAGCGGCAGCGTGACGGGCGCCGTCAGCAGAATCAGCGCCCAGTCGAACACCAGCTTCGCATACTCGTATGAGACCGACGGCAGCAGCGACCCGATGTCGTTTTCCGCCATGCGGTTGATGCGCACGCGCCCGGTAATGGATTCGTACACCGCACGCGCGTCGTGCACGGCAATGCGATCCAGCGCGCAGCGCGTGAGGAACCGCTGCCAGTCGGGCGTCAGGCAACCGAAATCGGCCACCACCGCGTCATAGCGCGTGCCGTCCAGATCGGGCCGCTCGAGCGCGCGCGCGTCGATGCCGGGCAGCGCCAGCAAGTCGACCGCCTGCCCCGCGGGCACGATCGCCAGCTTCGGGCGCCGGTATTTTTCAGTGACAATGTATTCGATTTGAAACCACACGATGGCCAGGAAACAGCTGATTCCCAGCAGGTAGCGCGACACCTCGATGCGCAGCGCCAGCACCGGCAGCATGCACAGCGCATAGATGACCAGCGTCTGCGGAATGATCATGCCCATCGTGCGCCCGCCCGGGTACGCCGACAGCAATCGCGTGACGCCGAAGTGCGCCAGCACGAAGGTGATGCTGGACACCGCGAGACCCCACGCGATGCCGCGAGACGGGTCGACCACGGCCGCTCCGCCCCAGTACACCAACGCCGGCGCGATCACCGTCAGCAGCCAGCCGACGAGGCTGGAGAACCAGCGCGACAGCAGCAGCTGTTCGTAAACCTTGTCGTAGCGGCGAGGATGGATGGCGGCCATGGGAATTGCATCAGCAAGCTGGCGGTGTGCCGTTCGGGGTACTGCTGTACGACGATAGCGGCAACCGCCCTTCAGTTCAGCCGCAATTGTAACCTTGCGTCTTTGAAAATCATGAACCGGCATGCCTGCTCGCCAGTCGCCATTGAATCTGCTCGTGCATGTCAATGGCGGCATGCGCACTGAACTCTGCGATGTAATCGGTGATTTTGGCCAGATCGTCGAGCGCAGCGGCGTTCCAGAAGATGGGTAGCATGGCTATCCGGTTTTTCTGCGTCGCAATGCTGGCAGTTCAGGCGCTGTGGTTGCGCGGTTTGCCGGCCGATTTTTCCTCTTCGGCCAGCTTGGCGGCTAATTTTTCACGAATCATTGCCATTGCCTGATCGTGAGGGATGCTGGGGCGAGGGTCGTCGCGGCTGGCTTGCACCTTCGCGAGAAACCAGCGGTCGTAGCTGGCCGCTTGTTCTTCGGTCTCGAATTCGGAGACGATGGGGGGGAGGGTGGTACCCATGGCAGCGACTCCTTAGAGTGTTTAGTTTAAAGCGAATGTCGTTGCGGTGGGAGTGTGAAGAGATCATGGTGCCAGAGTGACCACCACACTGCTGGTACCGGTGCCACCGGAGGATCGGTCCAACTGCCCGCCGCTGAATACGTGAACGTTCTTGTATGCCGCCCGCGCTCAACCCCATTTCAATCAGTTCTTTGCCGTTTTCGGGCGAAATGCGCAACGACGTGTTCGACAGATCGATGATGCCGAAATAGTTTCCGCCCCAGACGATGTCGGCCTTCACCTTGCCGAAGCGCGGCAGCGTTACCGCGATGTCCTGCGCCTCCACATACGCGGTTGCCGAAGTCGTGCTGGTATTGGTCTATGTGGTACGAGACGGGCGTGCTGGCCGTGTAGGTACTGTGGTTGCGTTGGGTGATTTGGTCGGGTTATTCGGCCCTGAATCCCCACCTTTTCGCAAGCGCCGTCGCGAAGGCGCGGGTGAGCAGACGAAGCAGGTCTTCAGCCTGCTGAGCCGTCCTGCCGAAAGTGGGCTTGACCAGGTTGCCCCGCACTTCCTCCAAGACCTTGCGGCCCCAGTGCACTCGTATGCAGCCAGCATCCGCCAAGTCAAGAAAGACGCTACGCAAGTACTGTGGTAGCAGGATGTTGGCATCGAGGTACGCAATGGGAACATGTCCCGTCGTCACGAGTGCGGCCGTCGACCGTTCCGTGGCGGTGGCCATCAGGTCTTGGTCCAGCGGCGTCTGACCGCCGAGCGGGCGGCGTCGAGCTCCTTCGTTCGCAAATCGGATGTGAGGGTTTCCATGCGGTGCAGTGCCGCGCGGCGGGTCGCCCGCATGTGTCGCCCCATCCGCTCGACCTCCGCGGCGGGGATGCGACGATGCCCGGCCCTGTTGTTTAACGGTTCTGAGTACCGTCAATACAGCATTTTCCAGGGATTCCACTGGCAAATGCTGACCGACTCGCGACGCATTGGCAACGCGTTTTGGCGCCCCGGGCAAGGGTTGGCGGACCGGGGTGAATGCGATTCTGCGCGACGCGGTGAAAAGTGGGCGGTTGTAACGGTTTGAATGCGCCCAGTGTGTGGACGCTTAAGTCATCGCGCATGCTTCCGATTTTCCGAAACCTTATGCATGATGCGCCTCGACTCGCCATGCGCAAACCGCGTCAAGGCCTCGCGCATCAGGGGCTGATAACCTATGCCTTCCAATGACGCCAGTGCCTTGAAGTCCTCAATCACAGACTTGGGGAGCCTGATTGAGATCATTTGCATGGCCAGCGTTTCCTCGATCGCCTGGCGCGTCTCCGCGTCCACCAGCTTCGCGTGCTCGCGGCTCTTGCCCAATGTGCCGCTCTCCCATGCGTCGATGGTGCCGGGAATCTTCGTGGCATTGTTCATTTTATTCGCCTTGCTGTTGGGTCAGTTCCGTATATATACGTTTAGAGTCAGAATCAGCGTCGTACGCTGACTTGATGTGGATGTTTCCGTCTCGGTGTACAAAGATTACCTTGAGTTCCCGACCTTGGTACGTTCTTCCGATGAACCATACGGTGGGAGGATCAGTCAGGTGGTTTTCTCTGATGTCTTCCAGGTATTGGCCATCGTGGTTAAGAAAACATTCGCGGATCTCCGACTCCCGAACCTGATGTTTCCGTTCCAGCTTCTCACGGATGGGTGGAGAGATCACAAGTGGAATCATCGCGCTACCTATTGTATATACGAACCGCTGAAAATCAAAGCCATGTGAGTCGTGACCGTCCTGGGGGCATGCTCACCATTCTCGTTTCAACCGCCTGGGCTGCGTCACGGACCCAACGAATCGTACCTTCAGTCGTCATGCCCCGCCGGCGGTATGGCAAGATTGATCTGCGGTGGAAACTACTGTTGAGTCGATGTGGTAATGGTGGAGCTTGCCAGGGTCGTGCTGGTGTTGGTCTACTGGTACGGGGTGAAACGATTCGCGCCATTTCCCCGCGACGCGCATCCAGGGACGAGCGGAGGATGTATGAACAAGCACGCCAAGACTGATTGGGATCGCGTGAGGCGCGAGGCGGACGAGCCCGTGCCGTATGATCCCGCGGTGGACCCCTATGATCCGAATAGCGGTGACGCTGTGGAGGCGTTTTGGAAGCGGGCGAGGGTGATCCGGCGCGGGCGCCCTCCGGTTGCCATTCGGCGTCCGACATTGAATATGCGCGTGGATGCCGATGTGCTCGAGCACCTGCGCGCCTCGGGCAGGGGCTGGCAGACCCGTGTGAATGCGATTCTGCGCGACGCAGTGAAAAGTGGGCGGTTGTGACAGTGTGACCGCGCCAAGCGCGTGGGCGTTTAAGTCATCGCGCATTGAGTTCATTTGCATGGCCAGTGTTTCCTCGATTGTCTGGCGCGTTTCCGCATCCACCAGCTTGACGATATATGGCCTGCTTACGTTGAGTAGGTTCGCCGCCTGCCGTGTGGACAGCATGGGCGCGTGTGTTGGCCCCAACTGTTGATCAGACGCGGGTCGAATGCGGAAGATCACCGTTTCATCGTCTTCGGGGTCGACGGTATAAGTCAGAAAAAAGCGGCGGTCGATGCGCGTTTAAGAATGTGCGCGTTGAATGGCGGGAACACCGAGACTGGAAGTCGCGCGCGTATCACGAGGTTCCGGAGTGCTTCGCGCCAATGGTACAGATGACCCACGATGTGAGAGACGGATGTTCAAATCGAGGCCTGCAGCGGATGCCAGATGATCCATACTCTCGATCGTCAGATTGACGTCGCCACGCAGAACGCGCGTGATGCGCGCGGGTGAGACGCCGGCGCGCTTTGCGAATTCCTTCCGTGAGATACCGAGGCTCTCGATCACGCGACTGATTTCAACAGCAAAGTCGAGCTTTACCTCGTCGGCGCGGGTGGGTTTCAGCGTTTTGTACCAATCGAGAAGTTCGTTGCGTTTCATGTTGATCTCCCTCGAAAATACATTTCCCTCATGGAAACAGCAGTAGTTACGTCCTGCGGGTTTACCTTCTGTGTTTTCTTGATGGCGGCGTGCGTGAGGACGACCGCCGTTCCATCCCTGAACCAGAATATTCTGATGTCGCCACGTACGAATTCCCAAATGTCGTTTTTGGAGTCCACCTGGTGAAACATCTCGCTTGTCAACTGCGTTCGCCCTGCTGACGCGTAGCGCTCGAACAGGCTCGCGAAGCCGCGTGCTGTTCCAGAGTATTGGGCGAGCTTCAACTGAGCGTGCAGAAATGACAGGACTGGAATCGTGCTGGTGTAGTCCTCTCGCACCGTCATGCAGACACGCACCTCATGCGTGCCAGATGCCAGTACGCAGTAAGAACTCATGCGAATTTTAACCTATAAGTTAATTGTAAACACCGATTTAACTCGAAATGACTGGTCCGTGCGCACTATTCTCGTTTCAACCGCTTGAGCCACACCGCGAATGCAATGTATCGTACCCTCGCTCGCCGTGCCCAACCGACAACGTGGCAAGATTGAGCCGTGGCAAGAACTACTAATGAGGGCGGGTGAGCATGCGGTTTGGGTGCGGCTCGCGTAGCGGCGTGGTGGCCCTAGTTGTCCGTCTCGGACAGCCACGAAGGAATGTCGCGCCTGGTGTGCAACACTCGCCAGACGTCGATATGATCGCGCTTCGACATGTAGAAGATCGCGTATGGATGGGAACCCATGTGCCACGCGCGCAACCCAGGCAGGTTCAGTTCGTGGGCGTAGCGGTTCGACCCTGTTTCGGCAAAGCGTGCAATATGCGCGTAGGCGCGCTCCAATTCATCCAGGAAGCCCAATGCAGCCTTTTCACTGGCCTCGGTGAGGTAGTGGGTTAGCGCATCGTCCACGTCTTGATTTGCGCGCTCCCGGACAATCACGGATTTGCGCGTCACTTGGTGACGGGGCGGCGACGTACGCGGTCACGTAGCGTATCGAAATACGCCGCGTCGGCAGGCCCGGCAGGGGCCGATGAGGCCCCCTCGAGCAAAAGGTTGCGCAAACGGCTTCGATCCTGATCCTTACGGATCAGCTCCCGCACGTACTCACTGTGCGTGCCGAAACCGCGCTGAATGACTTGTTCGTCCACGTACGCCTTCAAGGTATCGGGTAGCGAGATATTCATGGTTCCCATGCCCTTAGCTTAAGGATTTTGGCAAAATTTGGCAAGCGCGCAGGCGGTCTGAAAACGGGTGAAGGTGAGCCGCGCTTTCACTGCCAGTTTTTCCCGAAACCTCGTAATCAGCCCTTGGTCGCTTTTACGGCCAACCGTAGCGCGAATCCGGTGATGAATCATGCCATCAGCCGCCATGCCCAACCGCCAATGTGGCAAGATTGAGCCGTGGCAAGAACTACCATTGGGGTGAGTGAACATGCGCCTGGTACCGGTGATACTGTGCGGCGGGGTTGGTTCCCGCCTGTGGCCCGTGTTTGATGTCACGTTACAATTAATGGTATCCGTTGTGTAATACCTGTTGCCGCTGTTGTCCATGGCCAAATCCCCACTGAATCCGAAGGGCTTGTTTCGTTCACAACCTATGTTCGCCCTCCCGAGTGCGAACCCTGGGAGCGAACCGCCGCGCCTCTTCGAGTGTGTATAGCTGTGGAAGGCACCGTGCGCGAAACAACCCAAGCAGGTGAGATGGCTGGCCCGCTTCCCCGGGTGGTCGATGCGGGCCTGCCCGGTCTGCGAGTAATCGAACTGGCGCTTCACGCCGACCATCGCGGCTGGTTCTTCGAGCAATTTCGCACGCAACAATATCGCAACCTGCTTGGCCAAAATGTGCGCTTCGTGCAGGGCAACGTGTCACTTTCGGCGCATCACGTGTTGCGTGGCCTGCATCTCCAGCCGAATCACCCCCAGGGAAAGCTGGTTGGCGTGCTGCGTGGCGAGATATGGGATGTTGCTGTCGACGCGCGGCCAGGTTCCCCCACGATAGGGCAGTGGCGAACGACGACACTGAGCGAACCTTCGGTAAGCATGCGTCGCCAATTGTGGATTCCGCCCGGTTTCGCCCATGGGTTCGTCGTAACGTCGGGCCCGGCGCTGGTGGCCTATCAGTGTTCCCGCGTCTATCACCCCGAAGACGAGGTTTGCCTGAAGTGGAACGATCCCGATCTTGCCATCGATTGGCCCGTGGCCGAACCGGTGGTATCGCTGCGCGACAGCCGGGGCCTCTCGTGGGCGGCGTGGGCGCGTGGCCGGGTGGGTGGCTGAGCCGCCATGGCGCGCGTACTGCTCCTTGGCGGCAGTGGCCAGCTGGGAACCTGCATCCGCTGCCGCTACCCTCGTACGTGGGACCTTCATGCGCCACCATCCAGCCAGCTCGACGTGACGGACGCGTCCGCCGTGCAAAAGACGGTGGCGGAATTCGAGCCGGACCTCGTCATCAACGCGGCGGCCTTCAACCGGGTGGACGAGGCCGAACGACATCCGGAGCAAGCATACGCGGTCAACGCGTTGGGTGCCGACCATGTTGCCCACGCCGCCAAACGCGCGCGCGCCAGACTGATCCACATTTCCACCGACTACGTTTTCGACGGGTTGCAGAATGGCCTGCCGGCCACCGAGCCCTATCACGAAGATGCAACGCCGCACCCGCTCAACGTGTATGGAAAGTCGAAACACGAAGGTGAACTCACCGTGCTGGCATCGGGCGGCGAGGCCGCCGTGCTGCGTACGGCCTGGCTCTACAGCGAACATGGCCGCAACTTCGTGCGTGCCGTGCTGGCGCGGCTGACGATGGGCGAACAGCTGCGGGTGGTGAGCGACCAGATTGGCTCGCCCACGTACGCGGGCGACCTGGCAGACGCCGTCATCGCACTGGGGCTGCGCGGTGAATCAGTAGCTGGTATCTGGCACGTCACGGGCGCGGAGGCGATGTCGTGGTATCGGTTCGCATGCCGGATTGTGGATATATGGCAAGAGCCCGAGTTCGCCGGCATGCGCGGCACACGCCCGGCAACCTGCGCAGCCGGCGATGGCAATTGCGCGGTAGTCGTACCGATAACGTCACACGCCTGGGGCGCGTCGGCGTCACGCCCGGCGTATTCCGTGTTGTCGTGCGAGAAGGCACGTGTATTGGGCATTACGCCGAAGCCCCTAGACTCTAGGTTGCGGCAGGTGTTGCGGGCAGTGCTCCGGCGGTAGACCACGGCCGCCCCCACCGCATCCGACCTCGTTACAGCCGCCCTCCGCATCCCGGCCACCGATACCCGCATTGTGCCAAAATGCGCCCCATGAATGAAAATGCCGCAAGCAGAATTCTTGTCACCGGAGGCGCCGGCTTCATCGGCGCCGCGCTGGTGCACTACCTGCTGCGTGAAACGGCGTGCCTGGTCATCAACGCCGACAAGCTCACGTATGCGGGCAACCCAGCCTCTTTGCGCGACGTTGCCGGGAATCCACAGTACGTCTTCGAGCGCGTGGACATCTGTGACCGTCCGGCGCTTGAACGGGTGTTCCGCACGCATCAACCCGACGCCGTCTTGCACCTGGCCGCCGAGTCGCATGTGGACCGCTCCATCGCCGCGCCGGCTGCGTTCGTGCAAACCAATCTGGTAGGTACTTTCACGTTGCTGGAAGCGGCACGTGCTTATTGGCTGGCGCTGCCCGCCAACCGTCGGCAAACGTTTCGTTTCGTCCATGTCTCCACCGACGAGGTGTACGGCGAAGCCGGTGAAGACGCCGCCGCCGGTTTCACCGAGCAGGCGCGGTATACGCCCGGCTCGCCGTATGCCGCCACCAAGGCGGGCGCCGACCATCTCGTGCGCGCGTGGCACCGCACTTACGGCCTGCCGGTGCTGCTGACGCATTGTTCAAACAACTACGGCCCCGGGCAATTCCCGGAAAAGCTCGTTCCTCTTACCATTTCACGGTGCCTGGCGGGCCGGCCCATACCCGTATATGGCCGTGGCGACCAGCGGCGCGACTGGCTATATGTGGAAGACCATGTGCGCGCCTTGCACACCGTGCTTACGCGCGGGCGTGTTGGCGAAACGTACAACATCGCGGGCACGGGCGCGCGGCGCAATATCGATGTCGTGCGCGCGCTGTGCGCGCTGCTGGACGAACTGGCGGCCAACCGGCGTGCCACGGGGGTGGCGCGCTACGCCGATTTCATCACGCACGTGGCCGACCGCCCTGGCCATGATCGCGGGTACGTGCTGGATGACGAAAAAATACGGAGTGAATTGGGCTGGGCGCCGCGGGTGGCGTTTGAATCCGGATTGCGGAAAACGGTGCTGAGCTGCCTAGCCGTTCAGCGGTAATGTCGCTCCCGGTATAATTTCGCCAATTCGCGCGGGTGATTCTTTCGGACCACTACGCTGCGGGGTGCCCCCCGTTGGGGAATGCGGCAACCAGGTGAACTAAAGAATCTCTTAGGGCGCGCAGCCTTGCGTTGAACACTGTGACAATTGCAAAAGGCTTAAAATCCGCTCATTTTTGAATTGGTGTATACCTGACAGTGATCGGCAGCATGTGAGACTGCGGACGGCGAGGCCGTTGTACGGCCAACTTCGGCAACTTGTATTGAGGCAAGTGTGCGTTTGATACCTGTAATACTGTGTGGTGGCGCGGGGTCGCGGCTGTGGCCGGTCTCGCGCGAGATGCACCCCAAGCCATTCATGCGGCTGGCCGACGGTAAAAGCCTGCTGCAGAAGGCTTTTCTGCGTGGCGCGGCGTTGTCCGGTGTGCAAGAGATTCTCACCGTGACCAACAGCGGACTCTTCTTCAAAATGGCCGACGAGTTTCGCGAAATCGGCCTGGATGGTGTCACCACTTCTTTCATCCTGGAGCCGTTCGGGCGCAATACGGCGGCGGCCGTTGCCGCAGCGGGGCTGCGGGCATTGGCTCTGTACGGCAACGACACCTGCCTACTGATATTGCCGGCCGACCATCTGGTTACCGATCAGGCCGCCTTCAACGCGGCCGTTGCCCAGGCGCAAACCTTGGCGCAGTCCGGAAGCCTGGTGACGTTCGGCATCAAGCCTACCGCGCCGGAAACCGGGTTTGGCTATATCGAAGCGGACGGTACCCAAGTGCTTCGTTTCGTTGAAAAGCCGTCAGTCGAAATCGCCCATAAGTACGTGCAATCGGGGCGGTTCTTCTGGAATTCGGGCATGTTCTGCTTCACAGTGGCGGGGCTGCTTGCGCAGATGCGCGAACACTGTCCCGCCATCTTGAGCGCGGTGCAGGCGTGCGTGAGCCAATCGAAAACTTCCGAGAAGCTGGGGTTCACGCGGCTGGAACTCGACGAAGAAAGCTTCAAAGCTGTTCCCGAAGATTCGATCGACTACGCCCTCATGGAAAAGTCACATAGCGTGGCCGTCGTGCCGTGTTCCATCGGCTGGAACGATATCGGCTCGTGGGGGGCCGTGAGCAACCTCATGCCGGCTGACGGCAACGGCAACCGCATCCAGGGCAAGGCGGTAATTCAGAATGCCACCAACTGCTATATACAGTCTGACGGGCGTGTGGTGGGTGCGGTGGGCGTGGATGACTTGATGATCGTCGACACACCCGACGCGCTGCTGGTTGCAAAAAAATCGGCTTGCCAGGATGTGAAGCAGGTGTATGCGCAGTTGAAGGCGCAAGGCGATGAAACCTACAAGTTGCATCGCACCGTGCACCGCCCCTGGGGCACCTACACCATTCTGGAAGACAGCGACAATTTCAAGATCAAGCGCATCGAAGTGAAGCCGGGCGCGCAGCTCAGCCTTCAGATGCATCACCACCGCAGCGAGCACTGGATCGTCGTGAGCGGCATGGCCAAAGTAGTGAACGGCGACAAGGAGATGCTCGTCAACACGAATGAGTCGACCTACATTCCGGCGGGCCACAAGCATCGCCTGGAAAACCCCGGTATCCTGGATCTGGTACTCATTGAAGTGCAGAGCGGCCCCTACCTGGGTGAAGACGACATCGTGCGGTTCGACGACGTGTACGGGCGGGCGTAATGGCGGCGCTTACGTGCTTCAAGGCTTACGACATTCGCGGCCGGCTTGGTGACGAACTGAATGACGACATTGCGTATCGCATCGGCCGCGCCTATGCGCAACATTTGGAGGCCCGGTGCGTTGCCGTCGGCGGCGACGTAAGGCTTAGCAGTGAAGGGCTGAAGCAGGCATTGGCGCGCGGGCTGATGGACGCCGGCGCCGACGTGGTCGACATCGGGACGACAGGCACCGAAGAAATCTATTTCGCCGCCTTTCACCTGGATGTGGATGGCGGCGTGGAAGTCACCGCCAGCCACAATCCGTCCGACTACAACGGCATGAAACTGGTGGCGCGCGGCGCGCGCCCCATTAGCGGTGACAGCGGCCTGCATGAAATTCAGGCATTGGCAGAGTCGGGACACTTTGCCAGCGCCGCCCGCCGCGGTACGTTGTCGTCGGTGTCCATTCTTGACGACTACGTTGCGCATCTGCTTGGTTACGTGGATGTCAGCAAATTGCGGCCACTGAAGATCGTTGTCAACGCGGGCAATGGCGCCGCCGGTCATGTCATCGACGCCCTGGAAAAGCGGCTGCACGGCAAGGCACCGCTGGAATTCGTAAAAATTTTCCACGAGCCGGACGGGCATTTTCCCAACGGCATCCCCAACCCGTTGCTGCCCGAAAACCGGGCGGCGACAGCCAGCGCCGTGCGCGAACACGGCGCGGACTTGGGTCTGGCCTGGGATGGCGACTTTGACCGCTGCTTCTTCTTCGACGAGAAGGGTGAATTCATCGAGGGCTACTATATCGTTGGCCTGCTGGCGCAAGCGTTCCTGAAAAAGCACCCAGGCGAGAAGATCATTCACGACCCGCGCCTGATCTGGAATACGATCGACATCGTCAAGGCGGCGGGGGGCATTCCCATACAAAGTAAGACCGGGCACGCGTTCATCAAGGAACGCATGCGGGCGGAGAATGCCATCTATGGCGGTGAGATGAGTGCCCATCACTATTTTCGTGACTTTGCTTATTGCGACAGTGGCATGATTCCATGGTTGCTGGTGTCGGAGCTGATGGGAGTTCAGTGTCAGCCGCTGTCGAGGCTTGTGGGTGAGCGCGTGGCGAAATACCCGTGTAGCGGGGAAATTAATTACGCTGTAGGCAACATAACCAGTATCTTGAAGCGGATTGAACGGGCCTATGCTGGCCGGATGTGTTCAATCGATCGAACCGACGGCTTGAGCGTAGATCGGGGCGACTGGCGCTTCAATATTCGAGCCTCAAACACTGAACCTCTGTTGCGCCTTAATGTGGAGACGCGCTCCGATTCTTCTTTGTTGACTCAGTCGGTTGCTAGGTTGGAAGACTTGATAGAAGAAAAAAATTAGTCAGATAACAATGTCGACGTTATACGAACGTGTTGCGCCGTTTGGTAGTTTGAGCGATAGTTTTTCAATTAACCTTAGTCAACTTACGCAATGGTAACCCTCAGTAGACGCTATTTCAGTTTATCGTGTGTGATGTGTCTGAACGAGAGCTAACACTAGGTTCAGCTAAATATGAGTTTCATCTCTTACGCCCAAAATTACGAAGATGTCATGCTATGGCGCGCACTGAGGCGTGTTGAACACGGATTTTATATTGATGTGGGTGCTGCGTGGCCCGATCAAGACTCGGTCACGAAGCATTTTTACAGGCAAGGTTGGCATGGCATCAATATAGAACCGAACCCTACACTCTTTCAGCAGTATTCAAGAGAACGGCCTGATGACATCAATTTGCAGGTTGCTGTTTCTGACGAACCCGGCGAGACTGAAATCTACATGGTCGCGGATACAGGGTTGTCTTCTTTGAGCCATGAGGTCGTCAAAGATCACGTGCGATTGGGATACGCTTATCATTCCGAACGAGTTCAGGTGTTGACCTTGCAGGAAATCTGTAAGGAGTATGTGAAAGGCCGCGATGTCCATTTCCTCAAAATTGATGTGGAGGGATGGGAAGAGAGGGTTTTAAAAAGTAATGATTGGGGCTATTGTCGACCATGGATAGTGGTGGTGGAAGCGACTAAGCCGATGACGGAGGTAGAGTCGTATTCAGCGTCAGAATCCATCCTCCTTAAGATTGGATATAGGTTTGTTTACGCCGATGGGCTGAATCGCTATTAC
>SCQX01000074.1 GCA_004298545.1 Candidimonas sp.
CAGCGCATTGAAGAGCGTCGATTTACCAACGTTGGGCAAGCCAACGATGCCGCATTGCAAAGCCATCGTTCAACTATCCTTCAGAAAACAGCGATTGTAGCCCGCGCGAAGAAGCGCTTACGTCATCCAGTGCGGCACGACATGCACGAGCAGCCACACCATCGCCAGCGGCCCCGCATTGAAGATGCCGTGCAGCAGCATCGATGCGCCCACACCACGCCGCATGCGCTGCCACCCCAGCACGGTGCCGGTCAGCCATTGCGGCAGCACGAGCAGCGGCATCAACCATAAGGGCGTGCCGTCGAACGAAAAATTCGCCAGATGCGCGGCGGCGAACAGCAGGCACGAGGCATGGAACACCCACGGAAATACCGTCCAGTAGCGCCGGCGCCAGCGCCACGGCAACGGGCGCCGGGCAAACAGCGCCCCCCATGCCACTGGCGCCCAGCACCCGGCCAGCACGGCCGCCAGCAGCAGCGCCGAATACCAGTGCAGTCCTATCAGCATCGCGGCCAGGGAGGCCGGAAATAGCCAGATCGCCTGCGCAAGATGGCGCAGCCCATAGCGAAACACGAGCTCTTCCACGATCGGCGCCCACAGCAGCGCCGACAGCCATGGGATATTCAACAGATTCAGGCGGCTCTGGGCGCCTCCCGCGGTGGCGGCCGCGAGCGCGATCGGCCCCAGGAAGAACAGATTGACGACCCACAGGACGGCGGCCCAGCGCACCAGGCCACCGAGGCGCACCATTGGAAACCAGTCGCCCGTCCAGCCGGAAATCGCCGCGCGCCCCCGCAGGCGCGGGCCGAAACGGGGCCGCGCGAAAAAACGCAGATAATCCCGAAATTCCGCGCGAAACGTCAGCCGCGCGCGGCGGTCAGCCACGACGCGCCCCGAAGCGCCCGTCCATCGGGAACACGTCGGGCTTCGGGATCACAGGCTGAAAAATCACGCCCGCGGACTCATGCATGGCCGTGCTCATGAGACCGGCTGCCGGCCTCATGGTTGCCCTCGTGCAGTTGATTGATCGCGGGCTCGAATTCTCCCCGCAACAACAGCGGCAGCACGGCGCGACAGCGGTCGATGACGGATTCGATCCCACGCAATTCATCATGCCCTGGGGAACCCAGCACGAAGCCGATCACCTGCTGAGACAGGCCAAGCGTGCGGGGGTGCCCGATTCCCACGCGCAGCCGCCAGAAATTCGAACTGGCAAGTTCGCGCTGAATGTCGCGCAGCCCATTGTGCCCGGCGTGTCCACCCCCCTGCTTGAGCTTGACCTGGCCGGGCAGCAGATCGAGCTCGTCGTGCAGCACCAGGACCTGTTCCGGCGCAAGCTTGTAGAAGCGCGCCAGGGCGCCGACCGCCAGGCCGGAACGGTTCATGAATGTCGTGGGCTTGGCAAGTATCACTGCGGCACTTTCAAAGCGCGCTTTGGCAACCCAGGCGGAGAAAGTCTTCTCCATCATGAAACTCGCGGACAGATCATCGGCAAAATGATCCACCAGCCAGAACCCGGCGTTGTGCCGCGTGGCCTCGTACTGCGGTCCAGGGTTGCCCAGACCGACAATCAAGCGTATTCGTTCAGTCATGGGGGATTGCGCGCCGCGAACCAACGCTGCTTCGCCATCACGCCGAGAAGGCGCGCGGCCGCGCCAGGAACTACTCGGTCTGGGTCGGCGGCGGTTCAGGGGTTGCCGCGTCCGCCGCGGGTGCCGCCCCCTCGGTCGGTTCTTCATCGGCGGGACCAATCTCGACTTGCGCCGTGGCTATCAGCGGATTGGTATCGCCGCCCCGGGCTGCGTACGCCACGCCGGTGGGCAATGCAATATCGGCAAGGTGCAGCCGCGCGCCAAGCACCATTCCCGACAGATCGACCTCGACGAACTGTGGCAGATCCGCCGGCAGGCACACAATGTCGATTTCCGTCAACACGTGGCTGATGACGGCGCCGCTGAGCTTGACCGCCGGAGCCGCTTCGGCATTGATGAAGTGGAACGGCACTTTGGTGTTGATCGCGCGCGTCGCATCGACACGCTGAAAATCCACGTGCAGAACCTGCTGCTTGTAGGGATGCCACTGTACGGCGCGCAGCAGTACCTGCTGCGACTTGCCATCGAGATCCATGGTGAGAATGGACGCGTGGA
>SCQX01000075.1 GCA_004298545.1 Candidimonas sp.
AATTGCGCCTATATTTTCGATGGCTTCGAGGCGGTGGTTCCACCCGACACGCCCGTGTCGCAACAGCCGGTGCAGCCTGCGTCCGCCGCGCCGGGCATTCCACACGTCGTGCGTCAGCGCGCCGCTTCCAGCGCGCAGGGTGTGCGCGCCGAACCCGAGTCGGCCGCGGCGCGGCCAGATTCCCGAACGACTGGCGACCGTCCCGAACCGCAGGCGGTCGCGCGGTCGGTTCGCGCGGAACCACACGTCCACGCGCCATTCGTGCCGGGTTCGCGCGCGGAAGCGTCGTTCCCGCCCGGGCCGCGCAGTACCGTACCCTTCGTAGCCGAGCCGCGGCTGGAAGTGCCTTTCCCTCAGGAGCCGCATGTTGGTGGCGCGGACGATACACGCAACGGTGGTCCCCGGGCTGACGCGCCGTTACCCGCGCCTGAGCGGCAGGGCGGTGTGTACGTCGAACCGCGTTCGGGCAGCCCCCGGGAAGATGCGGAGCCGGGTTTCCTCGATCCTCCGCCACGGCGCCATCGCGGGCTCGCCTTTTACATTTGGGGTTTTCTTTCCGCGGTGGGGTTGGTGGTACTGCTGGCGCAATGTTTTTACGTCTATCGCGCACAGCTTGCGGCCGATCTGCCAGCCATCCGCCCCCTGCTCGAGCAGGCATGTTTGTCGCTGCGTTGCCAGGTTCCCTATTCGCGCGAGATCGGCGACATCACCATCATGAATTCGTCGCTGCAGACCCGCGGCGCGGCGAACGGCGCGCCAGCGACCGCGCAGCAGGCGAACAATGCGCCGTCCACCGCGCAGACGAGCACCACGATGGTCTTGCGCGTGACGCTGCGCAACAGTTTCGGCAAGCCTCAGGAGTGGCCCACGCTCATGCTCGATCTGCTCGATTTTTCCGGCACGGTGGTCGTGAAGAAAGATTTGCCTCCGGCGAGTTATCTGCCGCCCGATATACTGGGTCATGCGTTTGCCGCGCGCAGCGAGGTGACGGCAATCATCCCAATTACAATGGAAGGCGTCACGGTCAGCGGTTTCCAGCTGACCAAATATTTTTCCTGAATTCAAAGGACGGGCATGTCTGAAGATGTACTGGTTTGCGGCTCGGTGGCGTTCGACACGATCGCGGTGTTCGAGGGGCACTTCAAAGATCACATACTGAACGACAGTATCCAGTCGCTCAGTGTGTCGTTCCTGGTCCCCGAGATGCGCAAGGAGTTCGGCGGTTGCGCCGGCAATATCTCGTACAACCTCAAGTTGCTGGGCGGCTGCCCGGTGCCGGTCGGCACGGTGGGGGGCGATGCCGCCGAGTATCTCGACCGCTTCGAGAAGCTGGGCATAGACACCAGTCTGATACGCATCCTCCCACAGACGTTCACCCCGCAATGCTTCATCACCACCGACCTCGACAACAATCAGATAGCGGCATTTCATCCGGGCGCCATGGCGTATTCGGCCGATAACGATCTCAGTGGGCGGCAAGCGGCCTGGGCCGTCGTGGCTCCCGACTCGAAAGAGGGTATGTTTGCCCATGCGGAGCAATTGCATGCGCAACATATCCCGTTCGTCTTCGACCTCGGGCAGGCCATGCCGCTGTTTTCCGGAGACGATCTGAACCGCATGCTGGAACTGGCCAGCATCCTTGCTGTCAATGACTACGAAGCCAGCGTGATCGAGCAGCGTACGCATCGCGGCGCGGCGCAGATCGCCTCCACGCTCGATGCCGTGGTGGTTACGCGTGGCGCCCGTGGCGCCGTGCTGTATGCCGATGGCGTCGAGACGCCGGTCGAGCCCGTCGCGCCTGGCGCGGTGGTCGACCCCACCGGCTGTGGCGATGCGCATCGCGCCGGTTTGCTCTATGGCTTGGTTCACGGCTGGAAGCTCATTGACGCGTGCCGCCTGGCGAATCTGATGGGCGCCATCAAGGTGGCGTCGCAGGGGCCGCAGAACCATACGCCGAGCCGCGCGGAAATCGCGGCCCGGCTCAAGGAATCGTTTGATCTTGCGTTGTAGCGGGGCCAGTACTATAAAATTGGCGTTCAGATCGAAATGGGTGTTGCCGCAAGGCGTTCGCGGCGGTCGCCGCACCACATCGATGCGCGTCTCATCCAGGAGGTGATCATGGGTTACGTATTTTCCAGGTTGGAAGGTCCGCGGGCGGGTCGTGTGCTGGCGGTGGCGCTGGTGGCCGCGTCCTTGTCGGTGTTGGGCGGATGCGCCAATGAATCCGCGTCGAGTTCGACCTACACCTATGGTCAGGCTCAGCGCGAACAGATCGTTCGCACGGGTACGGTGGTCGCATTGCGCAACGTCCTCATCGAGAAGGGGCAGACGTCGGGGGTCGGCGCCCTGGCCGGCGGCGCGCTGGGTGGCGTGGCGGGCAGTTCCATCGGGCGCGGAACGGGCAGTGTTCTGGGCGCGGTTGGCGGCGCCGTCGCTGGCGCCCTGGTAGGCAACGCCGTTGAAAATCAGGCGGGCAAGACACAGGGCCTGGAGATTACCGTTCGCCTCGACAATGGTGAGACACGGGTCGTTGCGCAGGCTGCCGATACGCCGCTTTCCGTGGGCCAGCGCGTGCGCCTGATCAGTGGCGATGGGCCAACGCGTGTCGTTCCCATGTGACGATGGCGGCGCTTGCCGCGGGTGGGTGGGTGGTGCCGGCGCGTGCCACGTCGCCGCATCATCCGCAATGCGGGGTGATGTCTACAGTGTAAATACCGAGTAGACCGCTTGTCCGAGAAAGATCATGGCAACTTGCGCGATGATCAGTAGCACCAATGGCGAAAAATCCAACCCGCCCGTATTGGGCAGTACGCGTCGAATTGGATCGAGTAGCGGGGCGGTCAGCGTGTGCAGCACGGCCATGATCGGCGCCATGGGGTTTACCCACGAGAGAATCGCCTGAATCAGCGTCACCCACAAGATGACGTTGAATGTCCATTTCAAGGCGGTAAGCAATGCCGCGAGCGCCAACATCGGCAGCATGCCCAGGGACGGTGCCGCACCGGCGCCCAGCAGCCAGCTCAGGCTGAGGAATACGAGCGCGGTCAGCCAGCAGGCAACCAGACTTGGCCAATCGACGCGCGAACTTTGGGGTATCACGCGTCGCAGCGGCTGCGCCAGCCAGTTGGTGGCGCGCAATATCGCTTGCGAATAGGGGTTGAATGGATGCAGTCGGATAGCGTACATCCAGGCGCGGATGACCAGGGCAATTCCGAACAGCGTGAAAAGGGTGTTGACCAGGAAGCCGAAAACGTCGCCAGGCATGTGGTATCGCGAAGGGTGATTTTATTGAAGCGTCATTGTCGCATGGATGAAGCGGCCCGCGCAGGGGCCGCCAGTCTGCGCCGGTATAAAAAAACTGCCCGAACATCGGGCAGATCCAGCTTGGTTGAGCGTGACGCGACGGTTCGCGGAAGGTGGCCGGCCTAGGGGCGGTCTCCAACCGGGAAGGGCCATGAGCCGGCCGGGTTCGTCGTATCGTTGATGGCGGGCGCGGCAACGGCTTCCTTGCTTGCCGCCGCAGCTGCTTTGGCCGACGGCTTTCTGCTTGCCGGTTTCTTCGCCGGCGCTTTTCGCGCCGCAACTTTCGTGGTTGAGGTTTTCTTCGCGGCCGCCTTCTTGGTGGTCGTTTTTTTGACGGCGGCCTTCTTGACCGCCTTCTTGACGGCAACGCGCTTGCTCGCGGTCTTTTTCACCGCCGTTTTTTTTGCAACGGCTTTCTTGACCGCTTTCTTCACCGCCTTTTTTGCGACCGTTTTCTTGACAGCCACTTTTTTGGCGGCGACTTTCTTGACAGCGGCTCGCTTCGCCGGCGCTTTTTTCGCCGCGACTTTTTTGGCGGGCGCTTTCTTGACTGCCGCTTTCTTTGCACCTGTTTTTCTGGCGGGTGAGGCTTTCTTCGCGGCCGCTTTCTTGACGGCCTTCTTGACTGTTGCCATGGCAATGCTCCTTGAGATTGGCGTCGTAGAGAACATTCACCCATTTGATATGGCCCCCACGAAAGGGTGCGACCCATCTCAAATGGCGCAAGCGTGCCGACTGCGGCACGCCTAAGAGTCTAACGTAAGGCGACGCTCAGCTCCAAGCATTATTCCCCGCTTAATGCTTCACCAGGCGGGCGTTCGACGACTCAGGCCGCGAAAAAAAGCGCGTCGTTTTTTTCGGGACCATCATTTTGGTCGTTCGCGGGAACGAATTTGTTTTTGTGGGAAGCGTGGTTCGAGATCGATTTACCGCCAGTGCCGGTTGCCGTTGAGGTGCGTATGAATCACGCGCATCGACGCCTACAAGCGGTATGCGCCACGCGCTGTGTTGCCCTCAGCGCGAGCAAACATAAGGCTTGCGGGGTTTTCGGGGCCGTTTGCGTCGCGCGCCGTCAAGTGTCGGCGCGCGCGCGTTGAATGCTTGGGTTGTGGTGGCGTTGGCGACGTTGGCAGCGCCATGGTGGTGTGTGTGTTCGTTGCGTGAACCGTTGATGTGCCGCTGTGCGGTGCTCGTGATTTTATTTTTATGACTAGACGTAAAGATTTGCGTAAAACCAACATAGCGAGTCGTCGCCATCCGCTACCAGTGCAGGAAGAACATTGCTTTCGCCAGAAAGATGATGCCGATCATGTGCAGGAAGACGCTGATGTGGATGCGTTTGAAATGCCGAGTCTTGAGCTTGCCCTTGATGCTGAGTGTCATCGCCGCGATGAAGTGCACCAGCACGCTGAGCGCGAGCAGGATTTTCAGACTCAGCATGGTGGCGAAGCTGCTGGTGAAGGGATGCGCCAGGGCGTCGCGATATTGCCACGCCATGCCGATGCCGGCGCCGTACAGTACGATGATGACGAATGGCATGAAGTGTCGCGCCCGCTGGCCGATGGCGATTTCAACCGAGCGCATGGCGTCGTGCGGCACGCGTTTGCGTATGCCTTCCAGTACGAGGACTTCGAAGAAAACCATGCCTACGAAAATGAACGCGGCAAATAGATGCAAAATGAGCAG
>SCQX01000076.1 GCA_004298545.1 Candidimonas sp.
GCGCATCGCAGGTTGTATTTTTTGCAGAATCCCTTGTCGATGGCTACCCACATGGGGATGCCCAGTATCGAGCCCGTGTATTCCTGTACACGAAACTGCGCGTTGCCGCCGTCTGGCTTGTTTTGCGCGCTAGCGCCCGCAGTCATTCCGAGGGCGAAAAATGTGGCTGCCGCGAGTGAAAAAATACGCTTCATTTCGTCTCCTTTATCGTGTTTTATAGAAATATATAGTATATGTAGTAGCAGCTACGTTACTATATAGTAAATTGAATGTGCTGTACTCTCTAATAGGGGATTTCCCCAGCGGGATTGTCAGTCCGGCTCGCGGCACGACCCGCGGAGGCTCGCACGGACCGGTCGAACGGGGTGGTCATTCGCGCCCATGGCGGGGCTGGACGGTCGGGATGTTTTCCAAAGGCTCCCGTAACCGGGGAGTCTCGGGGGTGGGGGCGCTACTCGACGCCCACCAGAATGACGCTCGACGCGTTGAAGATGGCCATGGCCTCCAGGCCTTCCTTCAGCGCCAGCGCTCTGAGACTGTCGAGGCTGATGATGGCGGTGATAACCGGACCGCGGAGAAGTTGTATGCCGACTTCGCCGTTGACTGCGCCCGGTGTGACGCGGCTGATGGTGCCGCGCAGCTGGTTGCGGGCGGACAGCGCGGCGTTGGCCGCGGGCAAACCCACCAGGACAGACGATGCCTTGACCAGGGCCAGCACACGCTTGCCGACATGCAGATCGAGGTTGCGCGCGCTTTCACTGGTGATTGACGCCACGATCTCGTTGCCGCCGGCGGCAAGGACGATTTCGTCGTTGACCGCGCCGGGCTTGATTCGCGCAACAGTGCCCGCGAGCTTGTTGCGGGCCGATGTCTGTATCGTCATGTGTTCGATGAGGTCGAGGTTGTGCGTTGCATTGGCGCCGATGTTGGCAAGACGCGCCATGAAGCGCTCGTGTTCGCGGCTGACGGCTTCGTAGAACGCGATGAGTTCCCTGGCGCGTGGCGTCAGGCTCGCGCCGCCGCCGCGCTGTCCGCCGGTGGTTCGGGTGACCAGGGGCTCCTCGGCCAGGTTGTTCATGGCGTCGACGGCGTCCCAGGCGGCTTTGTAGCTGAGGCCAATCTTTCTGGCCGCGGCCGCGATTGATCCTTCTTCGCCGATGGCGGCCAGCAGCGCCATGCGCCGGGCGTTGCCCCACGCCTTGTCGCGCGAGCGCAGCGCCACACTTCCGGTCAGCTCGACGGGTGTGGCCGCGGCGGCGCGTCTGGCGTCTTTCTTGTCCATGTCCGATAGTGTATGTTCAAATCGGGTCGGTCATCTTCATCTGTCGTGGCGGCATGGTCGCGCGAATTCCGCCGATACGCCCACTGGCGGCCCGCCTCAGACTTATTTTTGCAACGGCTATTCCTCCGTGACCACGGTACTCGAATCTTCAATCTCGTTCGACGATTTCGCCGAACTTGCCATGCGCGGGGACGACCGCGCCCGCGACGTGGTCGTCGTCACCGTCAATAATCGGTATGCGCGGCGCATCATCGCCGATTTCGCGCGACGGCTCGATGTTCACCGCAAGGTCGCGCCGCTGCCGCGCATCGTGCCATTCGGCGCCTGGCTGCGCGAAATGGGCGAACAAGCCTGCTTCGCGACGGGTGCGGCGCTGCCTGCCCACAGGCTTGACGATTTTGGTGCCTCGCGGTTGTGGGAGCGCGTCATTGCCCGCGATGAATCCGCGCGCGCGCTGTTCGACGTGCACCAGGCGGCGCGCCGCGCGGCGGATGCGGACCGTCTGATATCCGACGGGTACGCGCGCGTCGAGCCGGGGGAGGAAACCGATGACTACCGTCGCTTCTCCCTGTGGCGGCGGCATTACCGGGCGGCGCTGACTGACCTGAACGCGGAAGACGACACGCGCGTATTCGAGCGCGTGTGCGCGGCGGCCGATCGCGGCGAGCTGCCCGTCGTTTTTCGAACGCTGATTCTGGCCGGGTTTACGGCACTGTCGCCGCGACAGGAATCGCTGCTATCCGCGCTGGGGCATACTGGCGTACGCGTGTGCGCGCTGGCGGGAGGCGCTCGCCGCGCGCGGCGTATTGAACGCGTCGCGGCCGACGACCCGGATTCGGAGTGGCGCCTGGCCGCGCAATGGGCGGCCAGCTGCCTGTCGCGCGATCCGCGCGGGCGGTTCGCCATCATTGCGCCGCGCCTGGAAGCGGATGCCGCATTTGCGCATCGCGTGTTGCGCGATGCCCTGCGATGCGCGGTGGAGCCCATGGGAACGCCGGAACCCGCGGGCTCCGGCGGGCAAGAGTCGTCTGGAGTCTTGAGAGGCCTTGATCCATCGGTCGACGCATTGCGGGCGTCGCTGCTGCCGATCATGCCTTATGACGTGTCGATCGCGCGGCCACTCGGGGAATGGACCACCGTGCGTGGAGCCTTTGCCTGGCTGCGGGCGCTGTGCGCATTTGCCGCGCATGGATCGTGTTCCGCCGATATCGTGGGAACGGCGCTGCTTGCGGGTTGCTGCGTGGGCGCCTCCGAGGAATCGTCGGGTCGCGCCGCGGTGGATGTCGCCTGGAGGCGCTTGGGCGCGGCGGGCGTCACGGCGGATGATCTGAGCAGGCGGCTGGTTCAATCCGCTCCGCGGCTTGCCGCGTTCTGGGTCGAATGGCAGGCGCGCCGCGAGGATACGCGGGGTGAAGCGCTGCTCAGCGAATGGATCGAGCGGTTTCGCCACTGGCTGGAATGGCTCGGCTTCCCGGGCGATGCGCCACTCGACAGTCAGGGGTACCAGGTGATGGAGGCGTTCGAAGCCGCCTTGACCGGTCTCGCGCGGCAGGATCCCGTGTTGGGGCGCCTCGACATCGACGGCGCGCTGCGGTCGCTGGAACGATTCCTTGGCGAGACGCTTTTCCAGCCGCGGCGCGATGCCTCATCGCGGCTGGAGGTGCTGGGCTTCCTGGAATCGGAAGGTGGCCACTGGGATGGCGTCTGGGTGCTTGGCCTGACGGATGATGTTCTGCCGGCGGTGCCCGATCCCAACCCATTCCTCCCGTTGGCGGCGCTTCGCCGGGCGGGTGCGCCGCGCGCGACGCCGGAGCGCGAGCTTGCCTGGGCGGAGGCGATGGCCGAATCGTTCGTGGCCAGCGCACCCGATGTGTGGCTGAGTCATGCGCGGCGGGACGGGGAACAGGAATTGCGCCCGAGCCCCCTGTTGTGGGCGGCGGGGGCCGAGCCGGCGTCCGGGGCGGTGGTGGCGGGCGACGCGCCGCCGACCGGGGTGGTGCGCCGTGCGCGCCGCGGATGCATGCTGGAGCGTGTCATCGACAACGACGGGCCGCCGCTGGCACCAGGCGATGAGACGCGCGGCGGCATTGGCGTCATCGATACGCAGGCGCGCGACCCGCTGTGGGCCTTTGTCAAATATCGCCTTGGCGCGTCCTGCCTGCCCCCCTACGCGGTGGAGAGTGGCCGCAATGTACGCGGCATATTTCTGCATCGCGCGGTGGAACTGGTGTGGCGACTGCTTGGTGATCAGGCGAATCTCTTGCGGGCGCGCGACGGTGGCACACTGGGTGGCCTGGTCACGCAGGCGGTGGATCGCGCGGGCGACGAGTGTCTGAGCGATGGCAGCCCCGTGCTTCGGCAACTGGAGGTCGAGCGGGCGCGCGGCGTACTCGATGCGTGGCTGGCGCTGGAGTGCGAACGTTCGCCCTTCGCCATTGCGGCGCTCGAGCGCCACGGCGTCTGGTCGTTCGGACCGCTGACGCTGTCACTGCGCATCGACCGGATCGACCGTCTGGCCGACGGGCGGCTGGCGATCATCGATTACAAGTCTGGCCTGGGCCGGCTGGATCCGAAGAGCGACTGGATGCGCGAGCGGCCGGTTGGCTTGCAATTACCCTGCTATGCATCGGTGCTGGCGGGCGAATCCAGCCCGGTGGCCGCCATGGTGCTCGCGCGGCTGCATGCGCGCAAGGTCGAGACGGTGGGGCTGGCCGATGGAGACCGCGGGCTGCCGGGGCTCGCGCATCCCGAGGATTGGCCGTTGTACGCGGGATGGTCATGGGAGCGGATCATGGATGGCTGGCGCGGTACCATCGAAGGCCTGGCGAAGGAATACATTGCCGGCAGAGCGGTCAACGAGGTTCGGAAGCCGGCCGATCTGGACTATTGCGACGTGCGCCCGTTCTTGCGGTTGAATCAGGAGTGATGGCGTGAATGGCGCAGCCGCCGGACGGCCTTCCGACCACGGGGTGCGTGCGCGCGCACTCGATCCGTCGCGGTCATTCATCGTCCAAGCGCCCGCGGGGTCCGGCAAGACCGAGCTGCTGACCGACAGGATACTGGCGTTGCTGGCCACGGTGGATCGACCGGAGGAAATCGTCGCCATCACCTTCACGCGCAAGGCGGCGGCCGAAATGCATGCGCGGTTGTTGTCGAAATTGCGCGCGGCGCTGGACGCCGGGAGTGACACCGCCGCGGCCCTGGCGGCGCATCGTCAGCGCAGTCAGGCGCTGGCGCGCGCGGCCCTGGCGCGCGATGCGGCCAAGGGCTGGAATATTCTGCGTCACCCGGCGCGGTTGTCCATCCGCACGATCGACTCGCTGTGTGCGCACCTGGTGCGGGGTATGCCCTGGTTGAGTCATTTCGGCGGGGTCCCGGCCATTGCCGATCGCCCGCAGGCGCACTATGACGCAGCGGCGCTCGCCACGCTGGCCATGGTCGATGAAGAGCCCGCGGTGGCCGCGTTGCTTTCCCATCTCGACCTCGATGGTCAGGCCGCCCGCGAGCTGCTTGCGCTCGGGCTGGCGCAGCGGGATCAGTGGCTGCCGCTGCTTGCCACGGGAGACGATGGCGCGCGGCTGATGGAAAATCTGCGGGGCGCTCTTGCCGGCGACTTGGAACAATTGGCTCATGCCATGCCCTTGGGCTGGGCGTCCAGCCTCGCCGCGGGCGTGGCCGCGGCGGCGAATCGGCTCGTGGCGTCGGGGGGAAAGCTCGACCTCGCCGCGCTGAAGGATTGGGACGGTGCGCCATTCGGCACGGACCCCGTTGCCGATGGACCGCGCTGGCGTGCTTTGGCCGAGGTGTTGCTGACGTCCAAGGGTGAGCCGCGGGCGACGGTGAACAAGAATCAAGGTTTCGAACCGAAGAGCGCCTCCAAGAAAAGTGTGGAAGCGTGGCTGGACGCCGCCCGCCCGCAAGCGCGATCGTGGGCGGCGGCGCTCGATGCCGCGCGCCGGGCGCCAGTGGCCGGCTATTCAGCCGACCAGCTTGCCACGCTGGGGGCGATGTTCGATGTGCTGCGCCTGGCGTCGGCGCAGTTGCAATTGCGGTTTGCGGAAGCGGGCGAAGTCGATTTCATCGAGATTGCGCAGCGCGCGGTGCAGGCGCTGGGCGCGGCGGATGAGCCCAGCGATCTGCTGCTGCGGCTCGATATGTCCATCCGGCACCTTCTCGTCGACGAATTTCAGGACACCAGCCATTCGCAGATCGTCCTGCTGGACACGCTGACTTCGGGCTGGGTCGCGGGTGATGGCCGCACGGCGTTCCTGGTCGGCGACCCCATGCAGTCCATCTATCGTTTCCGCAAGGCCGACGTCGGTCTGTTCCTCGATGTCTGGCGGTCGGGATTGAAGCACGTCGCGCTGGAACCTTTGCGCCTGACGGATAATTTTCGCTCGGACGAAGGGGTGGTGGATTGGGTCAATGGCACGTTCGAGTCGCTGTTCCCGCCGGCCGATGATGTGGCCCTGGGCGCGATCGCCTACTCGCGGTCTCACGCTTTTCTAGGTGCCGGCGATGGGCCCGCGGTCCAGTTCCATCCGGTCTGGCGAGACAAAGATGATGAAGACGAGAGCGGCGAGCCTGCCGCACGATCCGTCGAGCGCATGGAATCCCTGGTGCTGGACCTGGCCAGGGATGCGCTGGCGCGCCACCCCGACAGCGCTCATCCGGTGGCGATTCTGGTGCGCGCGCGCAGTCATCTGGAAGGTGTGCTGCGTGTGCTGCGGCAGCATGGCGTGCCGTGCCGCGCGGTCGAACTGGAACCTCTGGGCGCGCGCCAGGTCGTCGACGATGTGGTGCAGCTGGCGCGCGCGCTGACGCATGATGGCGACCGCCTGGCCTGGTTGTGCGTGCTGAGATCGCCGTTGTGCGGGTTGACGTTGACCAGCCTGAATGCCCTGTTCGGCGCCGACCATGCAGCCACCGTGCCTTCCCTGCTGGGCCGCTGGCTCGAGGCCGACGATGATGGGACGGCATCCCTTCCCGCCGATGAGCGGCGGCGCCTGCGCCGTGCCGCCGCTATTCTGTTCGACGCGGGCAATCGCGCGGGCGCCGTGCCCTTTGCCGCCTGGCTCGAGCAGTGCTGGCAGCGTCTGGGCGGGTCCGAAGTGTATGCCGATGCGGACGACCAGGCTGACGCGGAACGGTTGTTTCGCCTGATCGAGCGCCTGGCGCCTTACGGCGCGCTGGATACGGCAGAACTCGATGCCCGTCTCGAGGGCCTTTATGCATCGTCTGGCAGTGAAGGATGCGCCGTCGAGGTCATGACCATCCACAAATCCAAAGGGATGGAGTTCGATACGGTCGTGTTGATGGGGTTGCATCGCAAGCCGGCGGCCGATCGGGCGCCCCTGATCCGGTTCGAGCGCGGCGGCGACCGGGTGCTGTTGGGGCCCATCAAGCCGCGTGCCGCCGATGAGCCGGATCCGGTGTCGCAATATCTGGCGCGCCGCGAGAAACAGCGCGCGGACCACGAAACTGTGCGGTTGCTGTATGTGGCCGCGACCCGCGCGCGTCACGCGCTGCACCTGGTCGGATTGGTCACCGTGGTGGAGGGGGCTGCGCGACAGCCCGTGGCCGGCAGCTTGCTGCGCCATCTGTGGGATGGCCTGGTGTGCCCGGAACCAACGGCGTCGTCAGCGGCCGCGTCACCGCCCGATGGGCGGCCGCGGCCGACGCTGTTGCGCCTGTCCGGCGAGGGGTTGCCGGCTCTGAAGGATGCCGTGGTGGCCGCGCATGGCGGCCGCGCGTGGCGGTGGCGCGGCGATTCCGACACGGAGGCCGCGGTGGGTACCGTTGTCCACGCGTGGCTGGCGTATCTGGGCAGTCATGGCGGCGGCGCCGGCTGGGCACCGCCCGAGATAGCGGCGTCCGTGCCGGCATTCAGGCTTCAGTTGTCACGCGCGGGGGTGCGCGAGGCGGCGCTCGACACGGCCGCCGAGGCAGTGCGCGCAACGCTGGCCGCGACGCTCTCCAGCGAGCGCGGTCGATGGCTGCTGGCGGTGGCGCGCGGGCACCGGGAGTGGTCTTTGGTGAATGCGGTGGGGCGGGTGTCGGTCATCGACTTGGCGATTTCCCATGACGCGGGTTGGCTGGTGGTGGACTACAAGACCGGGGTGCCGGGTCGGGACGAGCCTATCGAGCGGTTCGCCGAGCGGATGCGCGCACGCTATGCCGATCAGATGGAACGCTATCGCCTGGCCGTGGCCGCGCTTGACGGCCGCCCGGCGCGCGCCGCCCTCTTTTTTCCGCGCGTCGACCTGTGGATCGATTGCTGATGCGCACGCCCGGTCGTCGGGCGCGTCGGCCCGAACCTGTTAAACTCCGAGGTGGCGGGCCCCTTCGCATGGTTCGGCGGTGAACCTGGTCAGGTCGGGAACGAAGCAGCCACAGTCGCTCAGAGCCAGTGCCGAAGTCAGGCTCGCCTATTCCGCTGTCATCCCCGTACCGTCATCCCTCGCGCCGATTCGGCGTTTTCGTGCCTGCAGCCGCGCGGCATGGCATCGTGTCGACCCGCGTGGCCCGATCGCCATGCGCGTGGCGCCGCCGCGCTAACATAGCTCTTGGTATCCCGAACTGAATTTCCGAAGGATCTCTCATGCCTACATCGAATTATCCCGACACGAAGCTGCTGATTGCCAATGAGTGGGTGGATGCCGCTGGCGGCAAGACGCTGGACGTCGTCAATCCGGCCACCGGCCGGGTCATCGGCAAGGTGGCGCATGCCGAGAAACCCGATCTGGATCGGGCGCTCGCCGCCGCGCGGGAAGGGTTCGATGCCTGGCGTAATCTGACCGCGCACGAGCGCGCCGCAACCATGCGGCGTGCCGCGGGGCTGCTGCGCGAGCGCGCCGAGGGTATCGCGCGCCTGCTGACGCTGGAGCAGGGCAAGCCGTTCGCGGAAGCGCGCGGAGAGACGCTGGCGGGCGCCGCGCTGATCGAATGGTTTGCCGACGAAGGCCAGCGCGTCTACGGGCGTATCGTTCCGTCGCGCAACAGTGCGGCAATGCAGTTCGTCATCAAAGAGCCAGTGGGGCCGGTGGCGGCCTTCACACCATGGAATTTCCCCATCAACCAGGTGGTGCGCAAGCTGGGGCCGGCGCTGGCGGCCGGCTGCTCGGTGCTGTGCAAGGCACCCGAAGAAACACCGGCCTCGCCGGCGGCGTTACTGCAAACCTTCGTGGACGCGGGCGTTCCACCCGGCGTGGTGGGTTTGGTCTATGGCGTTCCGGCGGAAATATCCGGCTACCTGATTCCGCATCCGACCATCCGGATGGTGACCTTCACCGGCTCCATTCCCGTGGGCAAACAACTTGCGGCGATGGCGGGCGCGAACATGAAGCGTGTCACCATGGAACTGGGCGGCCACGCGCCGGTCATCATCGCCGACGATGCCGACCTCGATCTTGCGGTCGCCGTTTCATCCAAGGCGAAGTTTCGCAATGCGGGGCAGGTGTGCATTTCGCCGACCCGTTTCCTGGTTCACCGCGGCGTGGTAGACGAATTCACCCAGGCGTTCGTCCGCTATGCGGAGTCGCTCAAGCTGGGAGATGGTCTGGCGCAAGACACCACCCTTGGGCCCCTGGCCAATCCGCGTCGGGTGGCGGCGATGGCCAGCGTGGTCGACGATGCGCGCCGGCGCGGCGCAACGGTTCTGACGGGCGGCGAGCGGGTGGGGGCGGCGGGCAATTTCTACGCGCCCACGGTCATCGCCGGCTTGACGACCGAGGCCGATCTCTTCAATAAAGAACCCTTTGGTCCGGTGGCCGGCATCCGTCCGTTCGACAGCCTGGGCGAGGCCATTGCCGAGGCCAATCGTCTTGCCTATGGCCTGTCGGCCTACGCGTTCACGCGGTCGTTCAAGAACGTGCAAACCCTGCTGCATGGCATCGAGGCCGGCATGGTGTGGATCAACCAGGCCGCCACGCCATCGGCGGAGCTGCCGTTCGGCGGTGTCAAAGACTCGGGTTATGGCTCGGAAGGCGGGCCCGAAGCGGTGGAAACCTATCTCAATTCCAAGGCGGCTTCGGTCGTAGGGGTCTGATTCGTTTTTCGTATCAGTGGATCGGTCGCCCGCCAAAAATTGCAACGAATCCGGTACACTTTTCGTTTACTCTTTTCGCTGGCGGCGGCGCTCGTTCCGGTGGCGGCGCGGCGGCCTCTCGCATGACTTATCTGGTACTGGCGCGTAAATGGCGCCCTCGCTCCTTTGATACGTTCATTGGCCAGGAGCACGTGGTTCGCGCCCTGACCCATGCGCTGTCGAGCGGCCGTCTGCATCATGCGTGGTTGTTCACGGGTACACGCGGCGTCGGCAAGACGACACTGGCGCGTATTCTGGCGAAATCGCTCAATTGCGAATCGGGTGTCACGGCAACGCCTTGCGGGACCTGCCGGGCATGCGTCGAGATCGACGAGGGGCGCTTCGTCGACTATGTCGAACTTGACGCGGCATCGAATCGCGGTGTCGACGAAATGACGCAGCTCCTGGAACAGGCCGTGTATGCGCCCAGCGTGGGGCGCTACAAGGTCTACATGATCGACGAAGTGCATATGCTGTCCGGGCATGCGTTCAATGCCATGCTCAAAACGCTGGAAGAGCCGCCGCCGCACGTCAAGTTCATTCTCGCAACGACCGACCCACAGAAGATTCCCGTCACGGTGCTGTCGCGCTGTCTGCAGTTCAATCTCAAGCAGATGACGGTGCCGGCCATCGTCGGCCATCTTGGTTATGTGCTCGATCAGGAGAAAATCGCCTACGAAGCGCCCGCCTTGCGGCTGATCGCCCGCGCCGCGTCCGGTTCGATGCGCGATGCCTTGTCCCTGACCGATCAGGCAATCTCTTATAGCGCCGAGAACATCACCGAAGCGGCGGTGCGTGGCATGTTGGGCACGATAGACCAGCGCTATCTGGTCCGCCTGCTGCTTGCACTGGCCGAGGGGCGCGGCGCGGACGTTCTCGCGGTGGCCGATGAACTGGCCGAGCGCGGGCTGGCCTACGCCGGGGCGTTGGGCGATCTGGCCGTTCTGCTTTCACGCGTCGCGATTGCGCAGCGCGTGCCCGGCGCGATTCCGAACGATGACCCGCTGGCCAACGAGATCGCGGGGCTTGCCGCGCGCCTTCATCCCGACCTGGTGCAGCTGTTTTACGGCGTTGCGGTACATAGTCGCGGCGAACTTTCGCTTGCCCCTGACGAGTACGCCGGTTTTGTCATGGCGTGCCTGCGCATGTTGTCTCTGGCGCCCGCGCGTCACGATTCCGCGTCTGGCGCGTTGCCGCCCCCCGCCGAGGCGCAGGGTGAATCGGCGGCAACATCCGACGCGTCGTCCGTCGTCGCGGGCGCAGGGGCCGGTTCTCCCGATGCGCCGCCGATGCGGCATGACGATACGCTGTCATCATCGCCATCGCCATCGCCATCGCCATCGCCATCGCCATCGCCATCGCCATCGCCATCGCCAACCCGGTCGGAACTCGCGGGTTCACCGTCCCGCTCGGCGCTCGATCGCACGGTTGATCTCGCGCCCGATCCGTCAGTTGATTCCGCGGCCGATTCCGTACCTGCCCCCGCGCCCGATCCCGCGGCGGGTGCTGTGGCTGATTCCGCGGTGGATGACGGCGGCCGGCGTATTTCCGATCGTCCGGATGGCGCTGACGATCAGTTTGGCGACGACGATCACTTCGGCGACGACAATGCGTTTGGCGATGAGGGATCGTTCGAAACGTTTCCGCCCGAGGCCGCTCTTTCCGGGAACGAAGACCGCTTGCCCAGCGTTCCGCGGCGCACTTTGCCGTATGAGCCGGACAGCGGTGATCCCGTCGGCGGTGAGCCGGACAGTGGCCGGCTTACCGCAATGACCGCTGGAAACTGGCCTGCCCTGGCGGCAGCGCTGCCATTAACGGGGCTGGCGGCCGAGCTGGCGCGCCAGAGCGAGTGGCTGGCGGCCGATGATCGCCACATCGTCTTGCGGGTTGCCGCGCGCTCACTTGCCGAAAGTCCGGGCAGGGCGCGTCTGCGCACCGTGTTGTCCGAGCATTTCGGCGCCGCGTTAGCGCTCGACATTGAATGTGGCGCCACCGGTGAGGGTACGGCCTATGCGCGCGCGCAGGCGCGCCAGCGTGTTCGCCAGGAGCGCGCCGAGAAAGCCGCGCGCGCCGATCCGTTCGTGCGGTCGCTGCTCAGCGAATTCGGTGGCACGGTCGTTCCGGGGTCCGTACAGGCGGTGCCGAAAGGCGACGGTGAACCGTGAAGCGTCACCCGGATCCCGGTCGCGCCATGGCCTGGCGCCGTCGTCCGGACATTGCGACAGGGCAGGCCATGTCGCCCAATGACACGCCGGCAGGGAAGGTCCCGCCGTTTTTTATCTCAGTCAGGATGAATCAACCATGATGAAAGGTCAGATCGCGGGTTTGATGCGACAAGCCCAGCAAATGCAGGAAAATATGAAAAAGGTGCAGGATGCGCTGGCGGAAACGGTGGTCGATGGCGCATCGGGAGGTGGGCTGGTCAAGGTCGAAATGACGTGTCGCCATGACGTCAGACGGGTGTCGATCGACCAGAGCCTGCTGACCGATGACAAGGACATGCTCGAGGATCTCGTGGCGGCGGCGTTCAATGATGCGTTGCGCAAGGCCGAGGCCACGTCCCAGGAAAAGATGTCGGCCGTCACGGCGGGCATGCCGCTGCCACCGGGAATGAAGCTGCCGTTCTGATGGAACCGGCCCTGCCCGAGCCCGAACCTCTGACGGCGCTCATTCAAGCCTTGCGCCGCCTGCCCGGTGTGGGCGCGCGGTCGGCGCGCCGCATGGCTTATCACCTGCTGCAGCGTGATGTGGCGGGCGCGGAGCAATTGGCGCGCGCGCTTGCCGACGCCGTTCACGGTCTGCGCCATTGCCCGCGCTGCAATGGGTTCACCGAGAGCGAGGTGTGCGTCACGTGTGCAAACTCAAAGCGCGACTCCTCTCTGCTCTGCATCGTCGAGACGCCCGCCGATCAGAACGTCATCGAATCCAGCCATGGCTATCGGGGCCTGTACTACGTCCTCATGGGGCATCTTGCGCCGCTCGAGGGCGTGGGGCCGGACGATCTTCAATTCGATCGCGTGATACGGCGCGCCACCGATGGAGTCGTGCGCGAGGTAATCCTGGCGACCAATTTCACCGCCGAGGGTGAAACGACGGCGCATTATTTGTCGGAAATATTTCGCGCGCGCGGCCTTTCCGTCACGCGTCTGGCGCGCGGGGTGCCGGCCGGCAGCGAGCTCGAGTACGTGGATGCCGGAACGATTGCCTGGGCGCTGATGGAGCGGCGGTCGACATAGGCCGCGCGATCGGGTACTGGGGCATGATGGGCGGGTGTGGCACCTGGCCGATGGGGGGTGCCGCGTTATAATTCTAAGATTTGCTGATCGATACCATTAAAAGAACTGGGGTTTATCGTGCTGCCGTCATTGTTTTCTGGAAGCGGGGGTGTCGCCGCGCCTCCTTTAGCGGTCCTTGCGCTGGCGGACGGCACGGTTTTCAAGGGGATTTCCATCGGTGCGAAGGGTTGCACCGTTGCCGAGATCGTCTTCAACACCGCCATGACGGGGTATCAGGAAATCCTGACGGACCCCAGCTACAGCGGGCAGATCGTCACGCTGACCTGCCCGCACATTGGCAATACCGGCGTCAACGACGAAGACGTGGAATCGTCACGGATTCATGTGGCGGGTCTCGTCGTGCGTGATTGTTCGCTGCGCGTCTCCAGCTTCCGCGCGACGCGGTCGCTGCCCGACTACCTGGAGTCGCAGGGTGTGGTCGCGATAGCCGGCATCGACACGCGCAAGCTCACGCGTATTCTGCGCGAAAAAGGCGCCCAGGGCGCCTGCATTCTCGTGG
Organism: Candidimonas sp.; assembly: GCA_004298545.1. Lineage (GTDB taxonomy): Bacteria > Pseudomonadota > Gammaproteobacteria > Burkholderiales > Burkholderiaceae_B > SCQX01. Next base: position 13,164 of record SCQX01000076.1, read on the forward strand.
GCGAGGACGTCGACGAAGCGCTGCGGCTCGCCCGCGGGTTCACTGGCATGGCGGGGCAGGACCTGGCGCAGGGGGTATCCATCGACAAGCCACTGGAATGGCACCAGGGCGAGTGGCGCCTCGGCCGGGGCTATTCCGAACCGGCGCCCGGCCCGTACCGCGTCATTGCCTATGATTTCGGCATCAAGCGCAACATCCTGCGCCTGCTGACCGAGCGGGGGTGCCGCGTGACGGTGGTACCCGCGCGCACGCCGGTGGAAGACGTGCTGGCGATGAAACCGGACGGCCTGTTCCTGTCGAACGGCCCCGGCGATCCCGAGCCCTGCGACTACGCCATCGAGACGGCGAAAGTGGCGTTCGAGAAGAAGATTCCGCTCTTTGGCATATGCCTGGGGCAGCAGCTCATGGGGCTTGCGCTGGGCGGGCGAACCGTCAAGATGAAAGCCGGCCATCATGGCGCGAACCACCCGGTTCAGGACGTCGGGTCGGGGCGCGTCTTCATCACCAGCCAGAACCACGGTTTCGCGGTCGATGCCGGCTCGCTGCCGGCGAATGCGCGTGTTACCCACGTATCGCTCTTCGATGGCACGCTGCAGGGGTTCGAGCTTACCGACAGCCCCGCCTTTTTCTTCCAGGGCCATCCAGAGGCCAGCCCCGGTCCGCACGACATCCATGTGCTCTTCGATAAATTCATCAGCCTGATGGCCGCGCGGAAATAGAAAGAAAGCACCATGCCAAAGCGTACAGACATAAAAACCATCCTGATCATTGGTGCGGGGCCCATCGTCATCGGCCAGGCGTGCGAGTTCGATTACTCCGGCGCGCAGGCGTGCGAGGCGCTGATGGCCGAGGGGTTTCGCGTCGTCCTGGTCAACAGCAACCCGGCGACCATCATGACCGATCCGGACATGGCCAGCGTCACCTACATCGAACCGATCACCTGGCGGGCACTCGAAAAAATCATCGCCAAGGAGAAGCCCGACGCCGTGCTCCCCACGATGGGCGGCCAGACCGCGCTGAACTGCGCGCTCGACCTCGTTCATCATGGCGTCCTTGCCAAGCATGGCGTCGAACTCATCGGTGCGAACGAGCAGGCCATCGAAAAGGCGGAAGATCGGCTGAAGTTCAAGCAGGCCATGACGCGCATCGGACTGAAATCGGCCAAGTCGGGCATCGCGCACACGATGGAGCAGGCCTGGACGGTGCAGCGCCAGATCGCCGCCGACGTGGGAACGTCCGGTTTTCCGGTGGTGATCCGGCCGAGTTTCACGCTGGGCGGCACGGGCGGGGGCATTGCCTACAATCCCGAGGAATTCGAGGCGATCTGCCGGCGTGGACTCGATGCTTCCCCCACCAGCGAGTTGCTGATCGAGGAATCGCTGCTGGGCTGGAAAGAGTTCGAGATGGAGGTGATCCGCGATCGCGCGGACAACTGCATCATCGTCTGCGCGATCGAGAACCTCGACCCGATGGGCGTGCATACGGGCGATTCCATTACGGTGGCGCCGGCGCAGACGCTGACCGACAAAGAATATCAGATCATGCGGGATGCCTCTATCGCCATACTGCGCGAGGTCGGGGTTGAAACCGGCGGTTCGAATGTGCAGTTCGCCGTCAACCCCGCCGATGGCCGGATGATCGTCATCGAAATGAATCCGCGTGTTTCACGGTCGTCGGCCCTGGCCTCGAAAGCAACCGGCTTCCCGATTGCCAAGGTCGCCGCCCGCCTGGCGGTGGGCTACACCCTGGACGAACTGCGCAACGAAATCACCGGCGGCGCAACACCGGCATCGTTCGAGCCGTCCCTCGATTACGTCGTGGTCAAGGTGCCGCGCTTCGCCTTCGAGAAATTCCCGCAGGCGGACTCGCGCCTCACCACCCAGATGAAATCGGTCGGCGAGGTGATGGCCATTGGCCGCACCTTCCAGGAATCATTCCAGAAGGCGCTGCGTGGCCTGGAAGTGGGTGTGGATGGGTTGAACCAGAAGACCACCGATCGTGAAAGGCTGCAAGTGGAACTGGGGGAGCCGGGGCCGGAACGCATCTGGTACGTGGGCGATGCGTTCGCCCAGGGCTTCACGCTCGATGAGGTCTACACGTTGACGCACATCGACCCCTGGTTCCTGGCGCAGATCAAAGAGATCGTCGATATCGAACTGGCGCTCGAACAGCGCACGCTGGCCGACCTCGATTATCAGGCACTGGTTGACCTGAAGCGCCGGGGGTTTTCCGACCGGCGTCTGGCGTTCCTGCTCGATACCTCGGAAACCGAGGTGCGGAAACTGCGCCATCAGCTCAACGTGCGGCCGGTCTACAAGCGGGTGGACACCTGCGCGGCGGAATTCGCCACGACGACGGCCTACCTGTACTCCACCTACGAAGAGGAGTGCGAGGCGGCACCGACGAACCGCAAGAAGATCATTGTGCTGGGCGGCGGGCCGAACCGCATCGGCCAGGGTATCGAATTCGACTACTGCTGCGTGCATGCAGCGCTGGCGCTGCGCGAAGATGGTTTCGAGACCATCATGGTCAATTGCAATCCCGAGACCGTGTCAACGGATTACGATACCTCCGACCGTCTGTATTTCGAGCCGCTGACGCTGGAAGATGTCCTCGAGATCGTGCACAAGGAAAACCCCGTTGGCGTCATCGTGCAATATGGCGGCCAGACGCCGCTGAAACTTGCGCGTGCGCTGGAGGCCAATGGTGTCCCCATCATCGGCACCAGCCCCGAATCGATCGACGTGGCCGAAGACCGCGAACGGTTCCAGAAGCTGCTGACCAAGCTGGGCCTGCGCCAGCCGCCCAATCGGTCGGCGCACACCGAGGGCGAGGCGCTGGTTCTCGCCGCCGACATCGGCTACCCGCTGGTGGTGCGGCCCAGCTACGTCCTGGGCGGGCGCGCGATGGAGATCGTGCATGAGCAGTCGGACCTTGAACGCTACATGCGCGAGGCCGTCAAGGTCAGCAACGATTCGCCCGTGTTGCTCGACCATTTCCTGAACAACGCCACCGAGCTCGACGTGGACTGCCTGGCCGACGGTCAGCAAGTGCTGGTTGCCGGCGTCATGGAACATATCGAACAGGCGGGCGTGCATTCCGGCGATTCGGCGTGCAGCCTGCCGCCGTATTCCCTGTCGGCCGCGATAGTCGAGGAAATCGAGCGCGAGACCGCGCTCATGGCGCGCGCGCTCAACGTCACCGGGTTGATGAACGTTCAGTTCGCCATCCAGGATGGGGATGTCTACGTGCTGGAAGTCAACCCGCGCGCCTCGCGCACGGTGCCGTTCGTATCCAAGGCCACCGGCATGCCACTGGCGAAGATAGCGGCGCGGGCGATGACAGGCCGCTCGCTGGCCGATCAGGGTATCGTCGCGGAGATCGTGCCGCCGTACTTCTCGGTCAAGGAAGCGGTGTTTCCGTTCGTCAAGTTTCCCGGCGTCGACACCATACTCGGTCCTGAAATGAAGTCGACCGGCGAAGTCATGGGGGTCGGCGAGAGTTTCGCCGAGGCCTTTGTGAAGTCGCAGCTGGCCGCGGGGGCGTCGCTGCCCGAGTCGGGAGTAGCCTTCATCAGTGTGCGCGATCAGGATAAGCCGCTGGCGGCGGCGGTGGCCAAGGGCCTGGTCGACCTGGGCTTCTCGGTGGTCGCGACGCGCGGCACCGCTGCGGCGATAGAGGCCGCCGGCCTGCATGTGCAGGTGGTCAACAAAGTAACCGAGGGCCGCCCGCACATTGTCGACATGATCAAGAATGGCGAGATCTCGATGGTGATCAACACGGTGGAAGAGCGCCGCAACGCCATCGCCGACTCGCGCACGATACGAACCCACGCGTTGGCCAGCCGCGTCACGTTCTTTACGACGATCGCGGGCGCTTGCGCGGCCGTCGAGGGCTTGCGCTACCTGCATCAGGGCAAGGGGCTGCAGGTGTATGCCTTGCAGGAGCTCCACGCGCGCAACCGGGCCCATTGACGGAAGGGTCGCACCCGCATTGACGGAAGGTGCGTGCGCTATCTCGGGCGGCCCTGATTGGCCCGTTGTGTGGTTTTTTGGCGCGTGATCCGGGGGCGATGTCAAAAAATGCGGGTGTCGGTTTTCGAGCGCATGATCCGTGGGCGGTGCCGATATGGGCGTCGATTTCCCGGGGCTTGCAATTTTTGCGATCTTTGCCGACAATAGGCTTGAGACCCCGGTTCTTACCGAGCCGGGGTTTTATTTTGAACCTGATATCCGCATCCGGGGCGCCGGTTCTGTCGGTGCCGACGGGCTCGGGTGTCGTTCACCGCTCCCAGAGGAGCGGCGGCTGGCGGTGAACCCGTGAGTCCCCAGTGGATGGGTACTTCCGCATTGCATCTGGGTTTTCCGCCAGGCCAGCAACTTCCCGCTACCTTCGCACAACATATAACGGGGCGCTCTGTATCGTGGAGCGTCCGTCCATTTTTCGATTCAGGAAAACCATATGCCTACGATTCCATTGACGGCTCGTGGCGCCGAGCGCCTGCAAGCGGAATTGCATCGCTACAAGACAGTGGAGCGCCCCGCGGTGATCGCAGCGATTGCCGAAGCCCGTTCCCATGGCGATTTGTCCGAGAACGCCGAATACGATGCGGCGCGGGAGCGACAGGCCTTCGTCGAGGGGCGCATCCAGGAACTGGAGGGTACGTTGTCGAGTGCCCAAATCATCGATCCTACGGCACTCGATGTCGACGGGCGCACCGTGTTTGGCGCCACTGTCGAGATCGCGGATCTGGAGTCGGGAGAGCACGTCACCTACCAGATCGTCGGCGACATCGAAGCCGATATACGCGCCAACCTGATTTCCGTCTCCAGCCCGGTGGCCCGTGCGCTGATTGGTAAAAGCGAGGGCGATGTCGTGCAGGTTCAGGTGCCGGCCGGCATTCGCGAGTACGAAGTCGTGCGTGTCAGCTACCTTTGATGTCCTTGCCTGGTCGGCGGCCCTTGCCCGAAATACGGCCGCCTTCGCCCACAAACGTGGCTGTCCTTGCCCGCAAGCCGGGCGTTTCAGCGCCGATGCCCCGCAAGATGCCGTCTGGCACCGGCCTTGAGCGTCAGGGCGCTGCCACGGCGGGGAATGTTGTGCGCGGGGCTGCGCGAGGCGGCTATCGTCGGCCGCGCGCGCGCTGCGGCTGGCCGTGCCGGCTGAGCGTTTCGTGACGCCAGCGCCGCGGCGCGCGTTTTGCGCGCACGGTTCGTGTGTGTGCGCGTTGCCCCGGCGGCGGCCATTTTTTTGGGGGTATACGGTTCGGACGGCTTGCGCACCGCTCGTGTGGGGGCGGGTAGCGAACTGGGCGCCGCGGCGTCTGGCCGGTAGACGATCAGTGTCCGGCCCAGATGGTGCACCGGCGCGCAAGAAAGCGTGTCGCAAATGGTATCGAGCATGGCCGCGCGCGCGGTGCGCTCTGCGCCCGCCGCTTTGACCTTGATCAGGTGGTGTGCCTGGAGATTGCGGTCGATTTCCGTCAGTACGGCTGGCGACAGGCCTCGGTCGCCAATGAGTACGACGGGCCGTAGCGCTTGCGCGGCGGCGCGCAGCGCGCTGCGCTCTTTGCTGGTGATGGTTAGTTTTGGCATAGTGGAATTGTACGGGAATGACCAAGAAGAAATTGTCAAAAATCTGGTTGCGGCAGCATGTCAATGACCCGTATGTGAAATTGGCGCAACAAAAGGGATATCGGGCGCGGGCAGCCTTCAAGCTCATCGAGATCCTCGACACCGAGAAATTGTTGCGCGGCGGCGATGTCGTGGTCGATCTGGGCGCCGCGCCGGGCAGCTGGTCTCAAGTGGCGCGCGAGCGGCTGGTGAACGGCGCCGGCACGATCGACGGGCGCATCATCGCACTCGACCTGCTGCCCATGGAGCCCATCGCCGACGTGGTGTTCATACAGGGCGACTTTCGCGATCAGGCGGCGCTCGACGCGCTGGAAGGCCACCTGGGGGGCGGCAGGGTCAACCTGGTGATTTCCGACATGGCCCCCAATCTGTCGGGGGTGGCATCCGCCGACGCGGCGCGCATCCAGGACGTCTGCGAACTGGCACTCGCGTTCGCCGGCGATCATCTTGCCAGTGGTGGCGCGTTGGTCCTCAAGACGTTCCACGGCAGCGGTTTTTCCCAGATCGTGGAGGCATTCAAGCGCTCATTCGACCGTGTCGTGGAACGCAAGCCAAAGGCCTCGCGCAGCCAGTCCGCGGAAACGTTTCTCGTCGGGCGGGGGTTGAAATCGCGCCGCGTGGAGTCTTGTGGGGAATAGGTGGAACTTGTCAACAAGATTCCTTCTATCAGGTTAGAATGGACTATTGACGAATCTGGTCTGATGCGGTTCTTGCGCGGCCGCGGCCGGGCGCGGTTCCACGCGGGAGGTTGGTTTTGAACAACTCGTTTTCCAAGGTTGCGATCTGGATGGTGATCGCGCTGGTACTGTTCACTGTGTTCAAACAGTTCGACGGCCACAGCACGTCGACCCAGACGGTCAGTTACACGCAGTTCATGAACGATGCGCAGGCTGGCCGCGTCAACAAAGTCGATATCCAGGGCGACACGATTTACGTCACTCCCGACAGTGGGCGGTCCTACAGCCTGACGTCGCCGGGCGATCTCTGGATGGTGCCTCAGCTGGTGAAATACGGTGTTCAGGTTTCCGGCAAGGCGCGTGAAGAGCCGTCCTTCCTGACCAGCCTGTTCATTTCCTGGTTCCCCATGCTGCTGCTCATCGGCGTGTGGATATTTTTCATGCGGCAGATGCAGGGCGGTGGCAAGGGGGGCGCGTTCAGCTTCGGCAAGTCGCGCGCCCGCATGCTCGACGAAAACACCAACCAGATCACCTTCGCCGACGTCGCGGGCTGCGACGAGGCGAAGGAAGAGGTGCAGGAATTGGTGGATTTCCTGCGCGAGCCGGCAAAGTTCCAGCGCCTGGGGGGGCGTATTCCGCGTGGCGTCCTGATGGTCGGTCCCCCGGGTACTGGCAAGACACTGCTGGCCAAAGCCATAGCGGGCGAGGCCAAGGTGCCGTTCTTCAGTATCTCCGGCTCCGACTTCGTCGAGATGTTCGTGGGCGTGGGCGCGGCGCGCGTGCGCGATATGTTTGAAAATGCCAAGAAACAGGCGCCGTGCATTATCTTCATCGATGAAATCGACGCGGTCGGGCGCCAGCGTGGCGCCGGCCTGGGTGGTGGCAATGATGAACGCGAGCAGACGCTGAATCAGTTGCTGGTCGAAATGGACGGTTTCGAAACCGGGCAGGGGGTGCTGGTCATCGCGGCAACCAACCGGCCCGATGTACTCGATCCGGCGCTGCTGCGGCCTGGCCGCTTCGACCGCCAGGTGGTCGTATCGCTGCCCGACATTCGCGGCCGCGAGCAGATTCTGAAGGTTCACATGCGCAAGGTGCCCATCGCGCCCAGTGTCGATGCGCTCATTCTGGCGCGCGGTACGCCGGGCTTCTCGGGGGCCGATCTGGCGAATCTGGTGAACGAGGCCGCCCTGTTCGCCGCTCGCCGCAACGGCCGCACGGTCGAGATGCTCGATTTCGAGAAGGCCAAGGACAAGATCATCATGGGCGCCGAGCGGCGTTCCATGATCATGCCCGAGGAAGAGCGCCGCAACACCGCCTACCACGAATCGGGCCATGCGCTCGTTGCGCGCGTCCTGCCCAAGACCGATCCGGTTCACAAGGTGACCATCATCCCGCGCGGCCGGGCATTGGGCGTTACCATGCAACTGCCGGAAGGCGACCGCTACAGCATGGATAAAGAGCGTCTGCTCAACACCATCGCAGTACTGTTTGGCGGGCGCATCGCCGAAGAAGTGTTCATGCATCAGATGACCACCGGGGCGTCCAACGACTTCGAACGGGCCACCATGATCGCGCGCGACATCGTCACGCGCTATGGCATGACGGATTCTCTCGGGCCCGTCGTCTATGCCGAGAATGAGGGCGAAGTTTTCCTCGGGCGCAGCGTCACCAAGACGACGCACGTCTCCGAAGCTACCATGCAGAAGGTCGACGCCGAGATTCGCGCCATCATCGATGAACAGTATGGGGTCGCGCGCAAGATCATCGAAGGCAACCGCGACAAGATGGAGGCCATGGCGAAGGCGCTGCTCGAATGGGAAACCATCGACGCCGAGCAAATCGAGGATATCATGGCGGGCAAGCCGCCGCGGCCGCCGAAGGTCGTCGCGCCGTCGCCCGATACGCCCAATTCTCCACCGCCGTCCAGCGGGCTGTCGGCGGCGGGCGACAGTGGCACGGCAACGACGCCGGTCTGATTCCGTTTTTCCGGCAATGGCGCAGATTTTTCGCTGCGGGCGCTTCGAGCTCGATCTCGATCGCCCGCGCGTCATGGGTATCCTCAACGTCACGCCCGACTCGTTCTCCGATGCGGCACGGTTCCTCGATCGAGATGCCGCGGTTGCGCACGCGCACCAATTGATGGACGAAGGGGCCGACATCCTCGACATAGGCGGTGAGTCCACCCGCCCGGGCGCCACGCCGGTTGACGCCAGAACCGAGCTGGCGCGCGTTCTGCCGGTCGTCGAGGCGCTGCGCGAGTTCGCGATCCCGCTGTCGGTCGACACCTCCAAGGCCGAGGTCATGCGGGAAGTGCTCGATGCCGGCGCCGATATGATCAACGATGTCTACGCCTTGCGGCAGCCCGGCGCTCTGGCGGCGGTTGCGCGCTCGAACTGCGGAGTGTGTATCATGCACATGCGAGGCGAACCGCGCACCATGCAGGCGGCGCCCCGTTACACCAACCTGGTGGCGGAAGTGCGTGCGTTTCTCGATGAACGGGTTGGCGTTGCGCTTGGCGCGGGGGTCGAGGCGGCGCGCATCGTGACCGATCCGGGGTTTGGGTTCGGCAAGACGAAGCGGCAGGATTTTTCGCTGCTGCGCGATCTGTCGCGCACGCGGGTGCGCGGGTTGCCCCTGCTGGCAGGGGTGTCGCGCAAATCGATGATAGGTTATGCCACCGGGCGGCCCGTGCAAGACCGATTGGCGGGAAGTATCGCGGGGGTTCTGGCCGGGGTGGCGCGTGGCGCCCGAATTGTGCGCGTCCACGACGTCGCGGCCACGGTAGACGCGCTCAGGGTCTGGCGCGCGGTGGAAGATGGGGCATTCGATGACTGACGGCAGGAAGTATTTTGGTACCGACGGCGTGCGCGGCGTCGTCGGGGGCGCGACGATCAACGCCGACTTTGCGCTGCGCCTGGGGTATGCGGCGGGCAGCGTGCTTACCCGCCACGTGCCGGCGGGTGGCCGACCCGCGGTGCTCATCGGCAAAGACACCCGCATTTCGGGCTATATGCTCGAATCGGCGCTCGAGGCCGGCTTGTCGGCCGCCGGCGTCGATGTGCTGCTGGCGGGGCCGATTCCCACCCCCGCGGTGGCCTACCTGACGCGCGCGCTGCGTCTGGTGGCCGGGATCGTCATCAGTGCCTCGCACAATCCATACCGCGACAACGGCATCAAGTTTTTTTCCGCGCGTGGCATGAAGCTGCCCGACGAAATCGAAGCGGAAATCGAAGCGGCGTTGAGTCAGCCTGCGGGCTGCGTCGATTCGGAAAGCCTGGGACGGGCGCGCCGTGTCGACGACGCCAACGGGCGCTACATCGAGTTCTGCAAAAGTACGTTTCCCACCGAGTTCGACCTGGTCGGCCAGAAAATTGTCGTGGACGCGGCCAATGGGGCCGCCTACAGTGTCGCGCCCCACGTGTTTCGCGAGCTTGGCGCCGAAGTTCTCGAAGTGGGCTGCCGGCCCGACGGCTTCAACATCAACGAGCAGGTGGGCGCGCTGTATCCGGAACACCTGATAGAACAGGTGCGCGCGCAGGGCGCTCAAATCGGCATAGCGCTTGATGGCGACGCCGATCGGGTGCAGATGGTCGACGAGTCGGGACGCCTGTACAACGGTGACGAGCTGCTTTACGCCATCGTGCGCGACCGCATGCGCGGCACGAAGGTAGAGGGCGTCGTCGGCACCGTCATGACGAATTTCGGGTTCGAGAAGGGCATGCAGGCGCTGGGTATCGGCTTCGACCGCGCGAAGGTGGGAGATCGCTATGTGCTCGAGCGCATGCTTGCCCTGGGCTGGCGCTACGGCGGTGAAAGTTCCGGGCATCTGTTGTGCCTCGATCGGCATACGACGGGCGACGGCATCATTGCGGCCTTGCAGGTACTGGCCTGCATACGCCGCGGCGGTCAGCCGCTGAGCCGCCTGGTCGCCGATCTCAAGATGTATCCGCAGAAAATGGTCAATGTGCCGCTGGAACCGGGCATGCGGTGGCAGGATCACCCGGGGTTGATGGCGGCCAAGCGGAAGGTGGAGAAAGAGCTGAACGGACGCGGCCGGGTTCTCATACGCGCCTCGGGCACTGAACCGAAGCTGCGACTCATGGTCGAGGCCGAAGAGGCGGCTCTGGCCGAACACGGCGTGCGGGAGTTGTTGGCTGTAAACTTGGCGCGTGCCTAGTGTTCCGGTTGGCTGATTCAGGCACTCGAACCAACTGAACGGGATCCTAGCCTGGTCATGCCCATTCACCACGCCATCCGTCATCGCCCGCGCACCTGAACCCGTTTCTATGCTGGAACTTGCACGCATCCCCTCATATTGCGCCGCCGGCGAGTCATATTCCGGGGCGCATGTCACTGGGCTGGTCATGGGGCTTGCCCGCACGAACGCTGAACTCGAATCCGTTCAGCGTTTACGCTACAAGGTATTCACGGAAGAAATGGGCGTGGTCTTCCCCGATGCGGTCGACGGCGTCGATGCCGACCGATTCGATCCGTGGTGCGAACACATCATGGTCAAGGAAGGCGGAACAGGCGCCGTCGTCGGTACTTATCGCTTTCTGAGCCCTCGTGGCGCGGTGAATGCGGGGGGTACTACGCGGAGTCGGAGTTCGATCTCTCGGGGTTGGGAGGCCAGCGCGCCAGCATGGCCGAGATGGGGCGGTCGTGTACCCGCGCCGACCACCGCAACGGCGCGGTGATCATGCTGCTGTGGGCGGGGGTGGCGCGGCTCTTGGTGCGCGATGGCTGTCGATACCTGTTGGGCTGCGCCAGTGTCAGCTTGCGCGACGATGGCGCGGCGGCCGCCGAAGTGTGGCGCAGGGCCGCGGCGTTGGGGCGTGTTGTTGGTGAACCACGCGTGGTACCGCTGCACCGCTACCCGGTCGAGCGCCTCGACGGTACGCTGCCGGCGCGGATTCCGCCGCTGATCAAGGGATATTTCAAGGTGGGCGGCCGCGTATGCGGGGAACCCGCCTGGGACCCGGATTTCAATACGGCGGACTTTCCCATCTTTCTCGATACGCTCACGATGGATCGCCGCTACCAGCGGCATTTCGGCCTTCTGGCCGGCGAACAGTCAGTTTGAGATCAGTTCGAACTGAAAGCCCATCGTGTTCCACTCGTGCATCTCCCGCCGGAGAGAATATTCCGACAGCGGGTGCTTGCCGAGCCAGGCGGTCTGGACGCGCGCGCGTATGGTTTGCGCGTCTATCTCGAGCCGCACGGGTGAAACGGCCAGTGGCTCGCGCCGGCGCGACAGCAACACCGCCATTCTCAGGCTCAGCAGGGCCAGCCAGCCGGCCCGCGATGGTTCTTTGGCGCGCAGTTTGCCCAGCTTGCCCTGGTGCCCGAGCACCAGCATGGCGAGCAGCGCCTGGTCGTCGTTGGAAAACCCGGGCATGTCGGCATGCTCGAGGATATAGGCACCGTGCTTGTGATAGTCGGCGTAGGCAATCGACAGCCCGATCTCGTGAAGATCCGCCGCCCAGCCCAGCGCGTGCGCGAGGTCATATTTTTCGGGGCTGTCGGGAAATCCGGTTTGCCGAAAAAACGCCAACGCCAGCGTTCTGACGCGGGCCGACTGGTGAGTATCGACGTGGTAGCGTCGAATGAATTGGCGTATCGTTTCATCCCGCTTGTCGTGTTCGGAAGCACGGCCCAGCAGATCGTACAGCACGCCCAGCCGCAGTGCGCCGTCGCCGGCGGCCATGCTGTCGATGCCCAGCTCCCTGAAGGCGGCGATCATGATGGCCATCCCGCCGGCAAGCACGGGGGCGCGATCCTCGCGCAGGCCCGGCAGTGTTCCAACGATTGCGCGGCCGTCGCGGATCAGCCGTTCGCGCAGTTTTTCCAGCCCTGCCAGCGTGAGACCCGATTTCGAAATGCCGCAGGCGGCGAGAATGGCGATCAGGCCTTTTGCCGTTCCCGATGAGCCGTAGGCTTCCTGCCAGCCCGTTCGCCGATAGAGCCGGGAGATCTTTTCGAGTTCCCGGCGCGCTTCCAGTTCGGCGCGGGTGACACGGTCCGCCGTGATGACGCCATCCGGGAAAAATTGTTGGGTATAGCCCAGACACCCCATGTACAGCGACGCCATGTGTATGGGTTCGTAGCGCCGGCCGATCACCAGTTCCGTCGAGCCGCCGCCGATGTCGATGACGAGGCGGTGATTGTCGGAGGGCCGCAGTTCGTTCACCACGCCCGAGAAGATCAGGCGCGCCTCTTCCTGGCCGGCGATCACTTCCACGGGGAAGCCCAGCGCCGCCTCCGCGCGCGGCAGGACATCGGCAATGTTGCGCGCCACGCGGAACGTGTTGGTCGCCACCGCGCGCACCTGGCTGGGGTGGAAGCCGTCGAGCCGTTCACGGAAGCGGCTCAGGACGACGAGCGCCCGTTCGATGGCGGCTTCGTCCAGGTGTTTGGTGTCATCCAGGCCGGCAGCCAGCCGCACCGTCTCTTTCAGGCGGTCGATCGCGTAGATTTGAGCGATGTCGCCATGTTGCACGACTTCGCCGATGGACAGTCGAAAACTATTGGAGCCGAGGTCGACGGCGGCGAGCAGACGGTTCATCGGGGAGTGGAATGCCCGAGTATTTCCTGCAGCCTGGCGGCGGTCAGCTCACCCATGTGCGATGCGATCATCCGTCCGTTGGCATCGAAGAATACCGTGGTTGGCAGCCCCTGCGAGCCGGCCGCCCGCAGGGCGCGGGAGGACGGATCGAGCAGCACGTGGTCGAATTGCAGCCCCTCGCGCGCGAGGAACGCGCGGACCGTCTGAACGCCCTCGCCCTGGTCGATCATCAGGAACGTGACGCCCGGGTACGTTTGCTGCGCGTGCGCGAGCATGGGCAGCTCGCGCCGGCACGGTGGGCACCAGGTTGCCCACAGGTTCATCACGATGGGCCGGCCGAGATAATGCGCCAGTGGCACCTGTCGCGCGTCCAATGTGGTCAATGTCAGGTTCGGCAGAGGCGGCGCGTTGCGATCCAGCAGCGCGAGAGCGCCCTGCGTGGCTCCCCAGGCGAGCATGCCGGCGGCGATGCCGGTCAGCACCGGCCGGCGCAGCCACCGGGCCTGGCGGGTGCGCCACCAGACGAAGATGAGCGCGACGGGCAAGCCCGCCCACCAGTAGAAGCCGCCGTCGCCCAGCGCCAGAATCGATCGCGGCGCGGAAGCGTAGTCGGGCCACCATCGCAGGACGTACCCCAGCCGCGCCGCGATCAGGCCGATGAACAGCGCGTCGAGCACGATGCCGGCGGCAACGCGGTGGCGGCTATTCGGGTAGCGGCGACGCATGAGATGCGGCACCATCCACGCCAGCAGCGCAGCGCCCGCCGCCACGATCACCTGTACGGAAAAAGGGCCCACGCCGATCATGTCAGGCCACCGTCACCGGGTGGGAGGCCGCCCCGCCGGCCGCGGTCTTCTTCTCTGATTTCGCCACGTAGGTGTAGATGACGGGAACGACGTACAGCGAAATCAGCGCGCCGATCGTCAGCCCCGTGGCAATCACCACGCCCATGTCGAAGCGGCTCACCGCGCCCGGACCGGTCGCCACCAGCAGCGGCACGACGCCGAACACCATGGCGCAAGTGGTCATCAGAATGGGGCGCAGACGGATGCTCGAGGCTTTTTCCGCCGCCGCGCGGCGGTCGAGCCCCTCTTCCCGCTGGATCACGTTGGCGAATTGCACGATCAGGATGCTCTGTTTGGTGATCAGGCCGATCAGCGTGATCAGCCCGACCTCAGTGTATATGTTCAGCGTCGCGGCGCCCAGGTACAGGAAAACGAGCGCCCCGAACACGGACATGGGTACGGCCGCGAGCACGATGAGCGGATCGCGGAAGCTTTCGAACTGCGCCGCCAGCAGCAAATACACCAACAGGATCGACAGGGCGAACGTGATGATGATCGTATTGCCCTGCTGGATGAATTGCCGGGACTGGCTGGCGTAGTCGATGCCGTAACCGGCGGGCAATGCCTGGCGCGACAGGTTTTGCAGGTAGCCGAGCGCCTGGCCGAGTGTTACGCCCGGGGCCATCACGCCCTGAATCGTGACGGAACTCAGCTGCTGGAATTGCGGCAGAAATTCCGGCTCGACGCTGCGTGTGACATCGACCACCGTGGTGAGCGGGACGAGTTTGCCGCTTGCCGTGCGGATATAGTAGCCGTCGAGCGCATTGACGTTGGCGCGCGCCGAATCGGGCACCTGGGGGATCACCTCGTAGCTGTGACCCACCATGTCGAAGCGGCCGACGTAATTCTCGCTCAGGAGCGCGCTCAGATCCCGGCCAATGTCGTTCATGGTCAGGCCCAGATTGGCGGCGACGTTGCGGTTCACGTTCAGCGAGAGGCGCGGCGAGTCGTAGCGCAAATCTTTCGTCAGAAAGGCGAACAGGCCGCTTTTCATCGCCGTGCCAATCAGTTGATCGGCGGCCGCGTCCATCTGCCGATAGCTGTGGGTGGAGGTCAGCACGAACTGGATGGGCAGACCGCCCGCCGACCCGGGCAGCGTGGGAAGCGAGAAGGCCACGGTCTGCAGTCCGGCCACGTCGTCGAGCTTCTTTTGCACCAGCGGCAGGAGTTGCATTTGCGTGCGCGAACGCTGACTCCAGTCTTTCAAGTTGGCGCCGCCGAACACGGCGTTGTTGCCGGCGCCCCCGGAAGGCGCAATACCGCTGATCTGCCAGACGAGCGCGGTTTCGGGAAAGCTGCTCAGAATCTTGCGGATTTCGGCGTTGTAGGCGTTCAGATAATTCAGGGTCGCGGTGGCCGGGCCGATTCCCTGTTCCAGAACGACGCCCTGGTCCTCGGTCGGCGCGAGCTCGCTCTTGGTTCCGAGGAACAGCAGCGGGATGCTGACGAGCACGCAGGCGGCAACCAGCAGGACCAGCGGGCGGAAGTTCAGGATGGCGTGCAGCGAATGGTCGTAAACCGCGCGTATTCGCGTAAAGCCTCGATCCAGCAGATGGGTCAGTCCCCTTTCCGAGGTGTGGCGCAGCACCTTCGAGCTGAGCATGGGCGTCAGTGTGAGCGCCACGATCATCGACACGATGACGGTGGCCACCAGGGTGAACGCGAATTCGGTGAACAGGCTGCCGGTCAGACCACCCATGAAACCAATCGGAATGAACACCGCCACCAGCGTGGTCGACATGACGATGATCGGGCTTGCCAGTTCGCGCGCCCCGGCGATGGCGGCATCGAGGGGGCGCGCGCCCTCGTCGATCAGCCGCTGAATGTTTTCAAGCACGATGATGGCGTCGTCGACCACCAGCCCGATCGCCAGCACGACCGCGAGCAGGGTCAGCAGGTTGATGGTAAAGCCGAGCGCCAGCATGATGAGCCCCGCGCCGACGACCGACAGCGGGATGGCCAGCGCCGGCAGCAGCAGCGAGCGAACGGAGCCGAGAAACAGGAAGATGACGACCACTACCACCGCGAGCGTGATGGCGATGGTGGACAGCACCTCGTGGAGGGACGCCGTGATGAATGTGCTCTGATCGAGCGCGATGTCCGCATGCATGCCCGGTGGCAGCGAGGGTTCGAGTTCGTGCAACGCCGCGTGGACGCCCGCCGCGACATCGAGCGCATTGGCGTCCGGTGACGGCTGCACGCCGATGAATACGGCGGGCCTGCCGTCGTAGAACACGGCCTGGTCATAGTTTTCAGCGCCCAGCGTTACGTTGGCCACGTCCTTGAGACGGATGATGGTGTTGCCGACGGTTTTCACCACCAGATTCTTGAACTGGTCCAGATTGTTCAGCGATGTCGTGGCGGTGATCGTCACTTGTTTTTGCCGGTTGCGCGTGCTGCCGACCGCCGAAATGAAATTGTTGGCCTGCAGCGCCGCGGCGACATCGGCGGGCGTGATGGCGCGCGCCGCCATACGTGTCGGGTCCAGCCAGGCGCGCAACGCGAATGCGTTGCCGCTGGGGTCGGTGCCGGCGGGCACGATCTGCGCCTGGCCCACGCCCGGCACGCCCTGAATCTTGGGTTGGGCGACGCGCAGCACGTAATCGTTGATCTGCTGCTGGCTCATGTTGGTGCCGCTGAACGACAGGTACATCAGTGCGGTCGAATCGCCAACGGTTTCATTGATGATCGGCCGCTGGCTGTCGGCGGGCAGCAGGTTCTGGGCCTGGTTCACTTTCGACAGAATTTGTGCAACCGCGGCGTTCGGGTCGAAATTGAGCCGCATGTTGATGGTGATCGTCGACTGGCCCTGCGCGCTCGTGCCCGTCATGTAGTCGATGCCCGGCGCGCTGGCGATGGCCTGCTGCAGCGGCGACGTGATGAACGCCCTGACTGTTTCCGCGCTGGCGCCCGGATAGGCGGTCGTCACGGTGACGACGGTGCTGGTGACGGTCGGGTACTCGCGCACCGTCATGCCGGTCCATGCGCGTATGCCGAGCAGCAGGATGACGAGACTGATGGCGCTGGCCAGTACCGGGCGGTGAATGAAGATGTCGGTGAATTTCATGGCGCGGCCAGCCTACGGTTGCACGTGGTTGTTGGCCACCACCGGCATGCCGTTGCGCAACTTGTTCTGGCCGGCCGTGACTAGGGTTTCCCCGGCCGTCAGGCCGGCGATGACGAGGGCCGAACCATCGCGTTCGTCGCCCACCCGCACCACGCGTTCGTGCGCGGTCAGCGCGTGGTCGGCGCTGCTGGTCACCACGTACACGCTGTCGCCCGAGGTGCTGTAGGTGATTGCGGTGTTGGGCACCGTCACACCGCGCAGCGGCTTGCCAAGGGAGAGCCTGACGTTGCCATACAGACCCGGGCGCAGTAGTTCGCGCGGGTTGGCAAGCGTCGCCTGCACGTCGATGTTGCGTGTGGCGGGGTCCACGCGCGAACCGATGGCGGTGACGTGTCCGTCGAATGTTTTGCCGGCATAGGCGTTGACCGTGAATGCCACGTTCAGCCCCGGCGCGACTTCGCTCAGGTTGCTTTGCGGCAGCGAGAAATTCAGCAGCAGCGGATCGTGGCGCTGCAGATTGACGATGGGAGTTCCGGGCGAGACGTATTGGCCGACACTGACCTCGCGAATGCCGACGATGCCGCTGAATGGCGCGGTAATGTCGAGTTTCTTCAGCGTTGCCTGGTCACCCTCGACCGCCGCCTGAGCGGTGGCGTTGTCCGCCTCGGCGGTTTGCAGGTCCGACTGGCTGGCGGCGCGCGCCGCGTACAGCTTGCGTATGCGCGCGAGCGTCGCCTGCGTGAGCCGCAGCTTGGCCTGATCGGCGTGCAGCTGCGCCAGCTGGTTCGAATCATCCAGGTGCACCAGCGGGTCGCCCTTGCGCACGCGCGCGCCCGAGCGGAAGGCGATTTGCGTGACGTTGCCGGCGATCTGCGCGGTGATTTCGGTTCCCTCGACCGCTTCCAGACTTCCCACCACGTTGATTTCCGGGAGCCAGGAGGCCTCGCGCGCGGCGGCGGTGGACACGGTGACCGGCGGGAACCCGCGGTGCGCCGCCGCCTCGGCCGCGCGGTGGTCCGCATAGTACTTCCCGCCGAAGATCCCGCCGAATACGACGACCAATATCACCACCACCGCCAGCACTTGTTTTCGCATCGATACTCTCCGCGCCACGGCCCTGTCGGGGCAGCGGCGTTGCAAATTCATTCATTCACTCGCCGCCGCGTGTCTCGACGAGCCATGGCGATCGCCCTGTGGTTGCGCCCCCGCAGCGGCGGCTGCCGCCGGCGACGGCGCCGCGCCCCATTCGCCGCCGCCAAGCGCCACATACAGTGCGGCGGTGTCGGCGTAGCGCTGCGCCTGTGCCTTGACGAATGCCACGCGCGTGTTTTGATACTGTGTTTCGCTCGTGAGCAGGTTCAGATAATCGACTTGCCCCGCGCTGTATTGTGTGGTGACCAGCGCGAGCGCCTGCCGCGCGGCCTGCATCGCGCGCGCCTGCGCTTCGAGGAAAGCGGAGTCGTGCTCCAGGGCGCGCAGCACGTCGGCCACATTGCGGAAGGCTCCCAGCACGGTGCCGCGGTATGTTGCGAACATGCCGCGGTATGCCGCCTGCGCCGCATTTTTCCGGGCCTCCAGCGTGCCACCTTCGAACAGAGGGGCCACCAGCCCCGCGGCCAGATTCCACAGGCGGCTCGCGGGGTCGAAGAAGGTATTGGCGAAGTTGCTTTGCTGACCGAAGCCGGCGGTCAGTTGCAGGCTGGGATACATTTGCGCGACGGCCTCGCCAACCTGCGCATTCGCGGCGCGCAGCTGTGCTTCCGCGGCGCGTATGTCGGGCCGGTTCCGCACCAACGCCGACGGCAGGCTCAGCGGCAGTGTGGCGGGCAACCGCAGATCGGTCAGTTTGGGTGTTTGCATGTCGCCCGCTTGCGCCGGCAGCCTGCCGGTGACCGTTGCCAGCAGATGCCGCGCGGCTGCCCGCGCTTGCCGCAATTGCGCCAGCTGCGCTTTCGTGCTGGCCAGCTGGCTCTCCTGGGTGAGCACGTCGAACTGCGCGGTGGCGCCAAGCTGATAGCGCTTGCGGGCCAGCCCGAGAACCTGCTCCTCGTCGCGAACGTTTTCTTGCGTTGCCGTTATTTCGTCGTCGAGCGCGGCCAGGCCGATTGCCGTGTTCACGACGTTGCCCACGATCATCAGGCGCGCTGCGGACAACTGGTCTTGCGCCACGTCGACCAGCGCCTGCTGGCTGCGCGTCACCAGGCGGTTCAGCCCGAAGACATCCGGGTAGTAGCTGACCGAGACCTGGCCGGTGTAGAGGTTATAGAGCTGTGGCCCCGTCATGCCTCCGGTGGCCGCACCCGAAGATCGCGTCCGCTCGCCACCCAGGCCGAGTGCGACTTGCGGGTAGAACACGCCCTGCGCCGCCTTCAGCTGGAACTGCGCTTGTTCGAGCGTGGCTTGCGCCGCGTCGAGATCGGGGTTGTGGGCCAGTGCCTGATCGACCAGCCGGTCCAGTGCCGCCGACCCGAACCCTTGCCACCAGTGCGAATTGACGGTTGCACCGGGTTTGAAAATTTGCGCGCTGGCGGATGATCCGCTCGCCGATGGCGCCGCCGCAATCGCAAGGGGAGCGGGTGTCGCGGTATAGCTGGCGACGTTCGGCGCCTCGGGCTTGTGGTACGCGGGGCCGACGGTACAGGACACGAGCGCCATGCAGGCTCCGAGCACCGATATATTGCGCGCGAACTGCGCCATTGGCGCGGAATCGGCCCGGAGGTTGAAATGCATGGTCTTATCCTTGGCGTCGGCCGGGCGCCCACATGCGGATGTCGCGTTCGCGACCAAGGCTCGCGGAACACGCGACCCGCCCGGCTACTGGGTGTCCGTTCACGACACCGATGCGCCGCCCGCCAACCCACACGCTCGAATGGGAGTTCGAATCGGCCAAACGGTACGTCGGGTATTGTAATACGTTGATTCAAGGCGTGACCGGCGACCCGCCGATCGTTCCGTCCAGAATGGCGTGAACCCACGCGATCCAGCTCGAAAGCCCCTGGCGGCACCCGCCGTCAGGCTGTGGCGTCCGTGCGCGGCGGCTCCTGCCGCAGCAGGCCGTGAGCTTTCGCCGTTCGCAGCGCGAGGCGGATCTCCAGGGAATCGACCGGCCGGGCGAGCGGCCCCCTTGGCGCCTCGATCTCCCCGCGGCTGTAATGCCTGACGTTCTGCCCCGCGCAGCCGCGCTTGAGGTCGTCCACGCGTTGCCAGCCACGGATGTCCAGCCCCCACGCGCCGTCCTTGGACGTCACGAAGGCGTGCAGGCAGTGCCCATGCTCGTCGAAGAGCGCGGCCATGGGCAGCCGCAAACGTTCGCTGAGCGCGACGGCGATGCTCCAGCGCTGGGGCTGATGCCAGACGAAGTCGGTGATGGGGGATTCTGGTGTAGGGGTCATGGCGGCGCGGGTTGACGGTGACGTGAAGTTCAGGGGGGATGCGGGCAATATACCGCGCTTTCCGCGTCTTCATGGCCATCCTCGCCGTTGCGCCGCCGGCAGGCGCTTATGATGGCGTGACACGACATTTGAATTCCATGGTGATCGGAGAGGCGAATGGTGCGCAAGACGAAGTTGGCGGTCATCGGCGCGGGTACGGCCGGCCTGACGGCAATCAAAGAAGCCCAGCGTCTGACACAGGACGTGATGCTCATCGACGATGGCCCTTTGGGCACCACCTGCGCGCGGGTTGGCTGCATGCCGTCAAAAACGCTGCTTGCGCCGGCGCACGTCTATGCGCGCCGCAAGTTCCTGGCGGAGGCGGGCGTGCTGGGCACCGACGCGCTGGCCATCGACCTGCCCGCCGTTCTCCACCATGTGCGGCAGTTGCGCGACCGCTACGTCGCGGGGCCGATCGCGCTTGCCGAATCGCTGGGCAGTCGTTACCTGAAGGGCCGCCCGCGGTTTCTCGATCCGCATACCCTGGAGGTCGATGGCGAGCAGATCGAGGCCGACGCGATCGTCATCGCCACCGGCAGCCAGCCTGTCGTACCCGACGGCTGGCGCGCACTTGGGAATCGGGTACTGACATCCGACACTGTTTTCGAACAAAAGGATCTGGGGCGTCGTGTGGCGGTAATCGGGCTTGGCGCCATCGGCGTCGAACTTGGGCAGGCGTTGGCGCAGCTGGGGTTGGATGTAACAGGCCTGACGCGTGGGCAAACCGTTGGCGGGCTGACCGACCCCGAGGTGTCGGCCACTTTGATCGATTGTCTGCGCGAAGACCTGCGAATCCACACTGGTGTGCAGGTGGACCTTGGCCCGAGCGGCGACGCCGCCGTGCGCGTTTCCGCTGGTGACCAGACATTCGAAGTGGATTGGGTGCTCGCCAGCCTGGGGCGCCGGCCGAACATCGAGGGGCTGGGGCTGGAAAACCTGGACATCGATTTCGATGAAAGGGGAGCGCCCCGGTTCGATCCCGCCACCTTGCGGATCGGCAAGCACGATATTTTCATTGCCGGCGACGTGAATGGCGTTCGCCCCATACAGCATGAGGCGGCCGACGAGGGTCGGGTGGCGGCCTACCACGCGTTGCGGCCCGGTGCGCCGTGCCTGCGCCGCCG
Source organism: Candidimonas sp. (assembly GCA_004298545.1). Classification (GTDB taxonomy): domain Bacteria; phylum Pseudomonadota; class Gammaproteobacteria; order Burkholderiales; family Burkholderiaceae_B; genus SCQX01. The sequence continues at coordinate 34,509 of SCQX01000076.1, forward strand.
CGCGCCTTTGGGCATCGTCTTCACCGAGCCGAACGCGGCCTATGTGGGGCAGCGGTACGCGGCGTTGCCATCGCGGGAAATCGCGATCGGCGAAGTAGATTTCTCCCGGCAGGGCCGCGCCCTTCTGGAGGGCCGCAACGCCGGCCGCCTGCGCGTGTATCTGGCGTGCCCCGATGGCCGCCTGCTGGGCGCGGAGATGGTGGCGCCCGATGGCGAACATCTGGCGCATTTGTTGGCCTGGGCGGTGCAGAAGGCGATGACGGTAGACGAATTATTGCAACTGCCGTTTTACCATCCGGTGGTGGAAGAGGGCCTGCGCTCGGCGCTGCAGGCGGCCCGGCGCGCACTGGGCCGCAAGCGGCAAACGCCCGATCTGCCGCTGTGCGGGGAACCCGCCGCGTGGGCGCTTGGCGGCAATTGAGTTCGCGGGCGTCGTTTTTGCTCGCAGGGTCGCGGGTGCCCCGCACTCATTTCCCGCTGATAATGGGCATGCCGTTGGCATCATGCGCGCCCCGACCGTGCAGGCGGCTGGTGTGTGTTTGGCGATAGGGAGGTGCGCCCTTGGCATCGCACGCGACCGCTAGTCCGGCGGAAGAAGCCAAAACGGACAAACCGTCGAGGCTGGTGGTTGCCGCCCTCGGCATTGTCTTCGGGAACCCGGTCACCAGCCCCCTCTATACGATGCGTGAGTGCTTCTACGGTACCTACCCCGTGGCGGTGAATCGCGCAGGCGTGCTCGGCGTGGCGTCGCTGATGGGCTGTCCGGATACCTGGTATTGGGTGGCGTATACCTGTGTTTGACGCGCGTGGAAGCGCTCTACGCGGATATGGGGCACTTTGGGCGAACGCCGATTCGCATGGCCTGGTTCTGGTTTGCCCTCCCGGCGCTCCTGCTGAATTACTTCGGCCAGGCCGCGGTCGGATCATGGCGCCCCCGCGGGACGGGTTACATTGCTCCGGGCTTGTTTGCCCGCTGGGGAGTCTTCTTGACCATCAGGCCGGAGGCGTCGACTTTTTGAACGCCTTTCACGCTTTGCGCGACGGCTA
>SCQX01000016.1 GCA_004298545.1 Candidimonas sp.
ATGACGCTGATGAAAATGCCCATGTTCTGCTGGTGCTGGCTGGTCACGGCCTACCTGCTGCTGGCCGTGATACCGGTGCTGGCGGCCGCCCTCACCATGCTGCTGACCGACCGCCACTTCGGCACCACATTCTTCGATGCGGCGGGAGGCGGTGATCCAATACTCTACCAGCATGTGTTCTGGTTCTTCGGGCACCCCGAGGTCTACATCATGATCCTGCCGGCCTTCGGCATGATTTCGGAAGTCATTCCGGTCTTCGCGCGCAAGAAGCTGTTCGGCTACAGCTCGATGGTGTATGCGGTTTGCGCGATCGGCATACTCTCGTTCCTGGTCTGGGCGCACCACATGTTCGCGGACGGCATGCCGGTCACCGCGCAGCTGTTTTTCATGTACACCACCATGCTGATCTCGATTCCGACCGGCGTGAAGGTGTTCAACTGGGTGGCCACCATGTGGCGCGGCGACATCACGTTCGAAACCCCGATGCTGTTCGCCATGGGGTTCATCTTCGTATTCGTGATCGGTGGTTTCACCGGTTTGATGCTGGCCCTCGTGCCCGTCGACATCACGTTGACACGCACTTACTTCGTGGTGGCGCATTTTCATTACATACTGGTGGCTGGTTCGCTCTTCGCAATGTTTTCTGCCGTGTACTACTGGCTGCCGAAGTGGACAGGGCGCATGTACGACGACAAATTGAGCAAATGGCACTTCTGGATGAGCATAATCTCGTTCAACGTGGCGTTCTTCCCCATGCACTTCCTGGGGATGGCCGGCATGCCGCGGCGTGTTGCCGACTACCCGGCGCAGTTCACCGACTTCAACCAGATAGTCACCCTCGGTGCGTTCTGGTTTGGTCTGTCGCAGATCATTTTCCTGTACGTCGTGCTCAAGGCCGTGTCGGGTCGCGGTGCACCTGCCCCGGCGAATCCGTGGGGGCCCAGCGCGGAAGGCCTTGAATGGACCGTGCCGTCGCCCGCCCCCCGCCACACCTGGGCCACGCCGCCCGACCTGGAGGGAAAGCCCGCCAGCGACCCGGTGCCGGCCGATGCCGGGTGAACCCGCGGCGCGCCCCGGAAGACGTGGCGGGGAGGCGCCGGCCTGACCGCCACTAGCGCTTCGACCATGCCGGCATTGGATATTTCGCTGGCATCAGGAATTTTCGGCCATCGTAGATGGGCACGACGTCGCCGTTCTGGATCTGTATGGCCGTCTGGTCCATCGCAATCTGGCCGTTCTTGCCGAAGGCAATTTTGCCGTAGAGGCTGTCGAAGTTGCTTGCGGCAATGGCGTCGCGCACTTTTTTCGGATTCAGGCTGCCGGCTTTTTCGATGGCTGTGACAATTGCCTCGACGTCGGACACACCCGAGGCGGCATGATAGTCGGGCTCGTAGCCGTATTTCACCTGGTAATCCTTCGCGAACTGCTCGGCATTGCCGAACCAACGGTCTTTGAGGGCCGGGTTCGGCAGCCACGCCGTCATGCCAAAGGCGTAGTCGGCGTCTTTGCCCAGCGCGTGCCGAAAGTTGGCGCTGGGCACACCCACGGTGAACGAATACATCGCGGGCGAGACGTTCAGGCTTTTCGCCTGCCGGATGAAATTCAGGATTTCGGTTTCGTGGCCAGCCACGAGCACGGCATCGACGTTCTTGTTCTTGATCTGCGAAAGAAGCGTGTTGAAACTGCTGGTGTTCGAGCTGTAGCGCTCGTCCATCACCATGTCCAGCCCGGCGGATTTGAGTAGTGGGCGGGCGCCCTTGGCAACCGACACGTCGAACGAATCGTTGGCGTACAGGAGCGCGACCGATTTTGGTTCCGGCTTGAGGTGCTCGATCATCGCGATCGTGCTGCCGAAGTAGTCGCTGGCGGGGGGCAGGGTTCCGAAAATGTACTTGAAATTACGTTCGTAGATCGGGTCAGACGCACCGCCGCCCTGCACCATGGGTATCTGGTATTTTTCCGCGACGGCCGAATCGGCGATGGCGAAGTTGCTGGCGAAGGGCCCCAGCAGGAAATTGACGTTGTCCTGGGAAACGAGCTGCGTATATTGACGCACGCTCAGGTCGATATCGGATTGGTTGTCGTAGATCTTGAGCGCCAGCTTGTACGTCTTGCCACCTACTTTCACACCGCCGGCTTCGTTGATCCTCTCGATGGCCATGTCATAGGCGTCGCGGTAGTAGCGCCCGGTGTTGGCGACCGGTCCGGTGAGCTGCACCGATGCACCGAGCACGATTTCGTTGGGTGCCGCCTGCGCGGTCTCCAGGGCAAGGCTCAGCGACAGCGCGGTGAGTGCGAACGGAATGGCGCGTAATGGTTTGAGTGGGAAGAGGCGCATGAGTGAAGCTCCAGAACGACGTAGCGGTTCTACGGTCCGGACATCGAAGGGTGCCTGCAATTGTCCGAGAATCAGTTGACGGCCTGCTGAATATCCATAGTGCTTGCCAAGGATTGATTTTAATAATAAGACTCATTATCATTAGATGTCCGATCCGGACATTGAATCGATCAGACCACAGGAGATACTCATGTCGGAGCCGCTGCATCATGCCGTCGTCGTTGGCGCGGACAGGCTGGGAAACATTCCGGGCGTGCTCAAGGGCCACCATATAACGGTGCGTCACCACTTCAGCGGGCGCGAGACGACTCATCAGAAGAAGGTGCCGCGGTTACCGTCGGGAACCGATCTGCTGATCCTGTTGACCGATTTTCTCGGGCACAATGTGATGCAGGCATTTCGCGCGGCCGCCCAGCGCTCGGGCGTTCGGGTACTTGCGTGCAGGCGCTCGACTTGCGCCTTGCGGCAGGCGCTTGAGCGTAGCGGGTTCGGCGAGGCGTCGTCCTGAGGCGGGAACCCGATGCGTGCAACCGCCCGCCATGATGCGGCTGCCGGGCGGCGCGGCTCGCGGTAACCGGCGGTTGCCGGCGGCATGCCCGCTATCGGCTGGAAGTCTGCCGAATGTTGTTGTGCGCAACCAGGCGGCGCGCGCCGGTGTAGCGCTTCTTCCAGTAGCTCTGGTCCATGTCTTCTATGCGGATGGCCAGACCGGAACGGGGCGCGTGAACGAATTTGTCGTGGCCCAGGTAGATGCCGACGTGCGAATAGCGTTTGCCCAGGGTATTGAAGAAAACCAGATCGCCTTTCTTCAAGTCTCTGCGCTTGACGGGCTTGCCCTCGCGGGCCAGCGCGGCCGAGTGGTGGGGCAGCTTCAGGCCCAGTGATTTTTCCGCCGCATAGGCCACCAGCCCGCTGCAATCGAAGCCAGTGCTTGGCGCATCGCCGCCGTAGCGGTACTTTACGCCAAGGAAGTCGAGCGCGACGTTGGCAAGGCCTTGGTCGCCTCGCGTGCCGGAGCGCGAATGCCCGTTGCGCGAGTAGGTGATGGCCTGGGAATAGAGGTTGTCGTTTTGCGCATCAGCCAGGTACGCGCCCAGTGGGTCGGATTTGGTCTGCTGCAGGTAGCTGTTGCGTTCGGCGCGGAGGTGGAGTTCGAAGGCGTCGCGGGCGGAGGCGGACTGGGTTGGCGGGTGGCTGGTGGCGCAACCCGCCAGCGCGAGTGACGAAGCCAGGATGACAAGCTTGGCGGTACGCCACAAGAGGTGGGTGGAGGTGGGTGGATGGGGGTCAGGGGCGGGCGATTGATCGAGTCGGTGTGGCGGCATCATCGAGTTCTTGTTTATCGAATTCAGGAATTCGGGTTGACGGATGCCCCTGGCAGAATTCGACGAGTGTCCATCGGACTGGTCGAGCACAAGCATCAGGAGTTTTGCAGAAGCCCGCACAGCCGCACGAGCCACGGTTCCCGAGTCGGAAACCGAAAAATACCGGCCGAGTTTACCGAAATATGGCGAAAGCGTAAAGCGCAGAAGAGAATGCGTTTTCGGGGCCGTTTCCCCATCGGCGAACCCTGTTTTTCCCCTCGGCACACTATGCCGACAGTGGCGCTTAGCGATGGAAAATATTGATTATTAAGTTACACATCGTAGCAATTATTCCGTAGGGTATGCTTCTGTTTTTTTCGGGCCGAATCAGGCCGAAATGAATCGGATCGAAAGCATGGAAATTCCGTGAACGCCGAATCGAAACCTCCAATCGTGGATGCCGCACCCGCGGCGGCCACCTACGCTGCGGCCCTGAACCCCGGTGTCACCCGCCGCGAGGTGTGGGCGTGGGCGATGTACGATTTCGCCAATTCCGGCTACACCACGGTCGTTCTCACCACGGTGTTCAATGCCTATTTCGTTGGCGTCGTGGCGGCGAACAAGACCTGGGCCACCCTGGCGCTGACGGGCGCGCTGTCTTTCTCGTACCTGACGATCATGCTCACCATGCCCACGCTGGGGGCGCTGGCGGATGCGCGCGCGCACAAGCGCCGGCTGCTGTTCACGAGTACGGTGGGCTGCGTCGTCGCCACGGCGCTGCTGGCGGGTACCGGCCCGGGCGACATCGGGTGGGGCCTGACCTTTCTGGCGCTGTCCAACTATTGCTACTGTATCGGTGAATCGGTCATTGCCGCCTTTCTGCCCGAAATTGCCCGTCCGCAGGCGTTGGGCCGCGTGTCCGGGTGGGGGTGGAGCTTCGGATATTGTGGCGGCATGTTGACCCTGGGCCTGTCGCTGGCCCATGTATTCTGGGCCGGTGCGCACGGCCAGTCCGCGCCGGTTTACGTGCCGCGAGTGATGGGCTTTACCGCCGCCGTGTTCGCCGTTGCGGCCATTCCGTCATTTTTGCTGCTGCGGGAACGTACGCCACCGACGCATCGGCCCGTGCAAGGCATGCTGCGCCGCCTGCGCGACGCGTGGATCGAGACGCGCACGCGTTTTCCCGATTTCCGCCGCTTGCTGGTGTGCGGCGCCTGCTATCAGGCGGGTATCGCGGTGGTGATCACGCTGTCGGCGGTTTACGCGACTGAAGCGATGGGATTCACCATGAGTCAGACCATGCTTCTGGTCTTCGTCGTGAACATTGCGGCGGCATCCGGGGCATTCCTGTTCGGCTATGTTCAGGACCGCATCGGCCACAAGCGGGCGTTGGCCATTACCCTGGTCGGCTGGATCGTGATGGTGTTGGTGGCGTACGTGGCGGTTCGGCTGTGGGTGTTCTGGATGGCGGCAACATTGGCCGGCCTGTGCATGGGTACCAGCCAGAGCGCCGGTCGCGCCATGGTCGGCGCGCTGGCGCCGCCCCGCCGCCTGGCGGAGTTCTATTCCCTGTGGACGTTCGCCATCCAGCTGTCGGCCGTCGTCGGCCCGCTGTACTACGGTTCGATCGCGTGGCTGACCGGCGGCAACCAGCGCGCGGCGCTGCTGAGCACCGGCGTGTTTTTCGTTGCCGGGCTGCTGGCGTTGACGCGGGTGGATTTTGCGCGCGGTCTGAGGGTGCGCGATACTATGGCGACTTGAAGCTCGCGAAGGAGCGCGACCTGATGCCAAGTGACATTGAATCGGTACTGGTGGAGAGTCGCGTTTTCCCGCCGTTTCCAAACCTGGTCGAGACCGCGCGGATATCCGGCATGGATGCCTACCGCGAAATGTGCGAGGAAGCGAAACGTGATCCCGACGATTTCTGGCGATGCCTGGCACGCGAGAATCTGGTCTGGACCAAACCCTTCACTCGGGTGCTGGACGAATCGGAGGCGCCGTTCTACCAGTGGTTTGGCGACGGCGAACTGAACGTCGCGGCAAATTGTCTTGATCGTCACCTGAACACGCACATCGCCGACAAGACGGCCATCATCTTCGAATCCGACGATGGCAAGGTATCCACCGTCACCTACAAACAGCTGTACGCCCGGGTGTGCAAGTTGGCGAATGGTATTGCGGCCCTTGGCTACAAGAAGGGCGATTGCGCCGTCATCTACATGCCCATGTCGACGCAGGCCATCGTTGCCATGCTGGCGTGCGCGCGCCTCGGTGTCATTCATTCGGTCGTATTCGCAGGCTTTTCGTCCAAAAGTTTGCACGAACGCATCGTGAATGTTGGCGCGTCGCTGATCGTCACGGCCGATGAACAGGTACGCGGCGGCAAGCATGTTCCACTCAAATCCGCCGTCGACGAGGCGTTCGAGATGGGCGGCTGCGATGCGGTGCGGCGCGTCATCGTGTATGAGCGCACCGGCGGCAAGGTGGGGTGGACTCAGGGGCGCGACCTCTGGCTGCGCGATGCGATCGCGGGGCAGCCAACGCGCTGCGAGCCGGTTCCCGTCAACGCCGAGCACCCGTTGTTCATCCTTTACACCTCCGGATCGACAGGCAAGCCGAAGGGGGTACAGCATTCTTCGGCGGGCTACCTGTTGTGGGCGCTGTTGACGATGAGGTGGGCGTTCGATTCGAGGGATTCCGATGTCTTCTGGTGCACGGCCGACATCGGCTGGGTGACGGGCCACAGCTACGTCACCTACGGGCCGCTTGCAGCCGGACTGACGCAGGTGGTGTTCGAGGGCGTGCCCACCTATCCCGACGCGGGCCGCTTCTGGGACATGGTCCAGCGCCACAAGGTCACGGTTTTTTATACGGCGCCCACCGCGATCCGCGCATTGATCAAGGCGTCCGAAGCGGCGCCGCGGTGTCATCCGCGCGAGTATGATTTGAGCAGCCTGCGCATCCTGGGGTCCGTGGGGGAACCCATCAATCCCGAAGCGTGGATGTGGTATTACCAGGAAGTAGGGCGTGCGCATTGCCCGGTGCTCGATACCTGGTGGCAGACCGAGACCGGGGCGCACATGATTACGCCACTGCCGGGAGCCACGCCGATGAAACCCGGTTCGTGTGCGTTGCCGCTGCCGGGCATCGAGGCGGCGGTCGTGGACGACGCCGGCGAAGACGTCGCGCCCGGCAACGGCGGGTTGCTGGTCGTCAAGCGGCCATGGCCGGGCATGATACGCGGCGTCTGGGGCGATTCCGCGCGTTTCCGCAAAACTTACTTTCCTCCCGAGCTGAAAGGCTATTACGTCTCGGGCGACGGCGCGCGGCGCGACGCCGACGGGTATTTCTGGGTCATGGGACGCATCGACGACGTGCTCAACGTTTCTGGCCATCGGCTTGGCACGATGGAGGTGGAATCGGCGCTGGTGGCGCACGAAATCGTGGCTGAGGCGGCGGTGGTCGGGCGTCCCGACGAGACGACCGGCGAGGCCCTGGTCGCTTTCGTGGTACTCAAGCGTCCGCTGCCAAGCGGCGAGGAAGCCGCCGCCATCGCCGCGCAATTGCGCGACTGGGTTGGACGCGAGATCGGGGCGATCGCCAAGCCGCGCGATATCCGCTTCGGCGAGAATCTGCCCAAGACACGTTCGGGCAAGATCATGCGCCGGCTGCTGCGCTTCATCGCCAGAGGTGAGACGATCACGCAGGACGTATCCACGCTCGAGAACCCGGCCATCCTCGAACAATTGTCGAAGTCAGCCTGAGCGTTGGAACCGCAACAATCCGATCGTGGCGCGCTGGCGCTCATGGCGGTGACCGTATTGTGCTGGGGGATGAGCTGGGTTGTCATGAAGTCGCTCGCCCCGCTGATCGGGCCGTTCGATCTGGTCGCCGCCCGCTACGCTGTCGCGTTCGTCGTGCTGTTCGCGTGTCTGCTCGCCGCGCGGCAGCCGCTGAATTTTCCACCATTCTGGCTGACCGTCGGCATTGCACTCTTCCAGACCACTCTGTTCCAGTGTCTCGCCCAGTACGCCCTGGTCACGGGTGGCGCGGGGCACGTGGTCATGCTGGCCTACACCATGCCGTTCTGGGCGGTGCTGTTCGCGTGGCTGCTTCTTGGCGAGCGCCCCACGCGGCGTCACGTCCTGGCTTTCGCACTGGCTGCGTCGGGTCTGTTGGCGGTGCTGGAGCCATGGAACGGGGTGGGGTCGCTGACGAGTTCGTTGCTGGCGGTCGCGGGTGGCGTGTGCTGGGGGCTGGGCACGGTGCTGTCCAAAATGCTGTTTCAGCGCCACAGGGTAAACGTGCTGACCGTGACTGCCTGGCAGATGCTGCTGGGCGCCGTGCTCACACTGCCGCTGGTCGTACTGTGGCCGCAGCAGCCCGTGCACTGGGGAAGCACGCTTTACCTGGGTCTGCTCTACATGGGAGTTATCGCGTCCGCGCTGGGTTGGGTGCTGTGGATGTTCGTGGTGCGCCGCGTCAGCGCCACGATGGCGGGCATGTCCAGTCTGGCGGTACCCATCTTCGCGGTCGCTCTGGCGTGGCTGCTGCTCGACGAGCGGCCCGATCGTTTCGAGCTGATCGGCATCGCGCTGATCGTGGCCGGCCTGGTGGCCGTGAGCACGACGCGGCCGGGCGGCGCAAAAAGAAACACGGCCTGATGTGGCTTAGTGCCGTGAATCGGAAGTTCGCCTCATGAAGAGGCCGATAATCGCCGCCATGCGTCGTTGCAAGCTTCGCAGGCCGCGCGGGGCCAGAGGCCCAACTCCGCGCCATCGCGTCACATGCCGTTGTACACCGGCCCTTCGCCGCCCTGTGGCGCCACCCAGACGATGTTCTGCGTGGGGTCCTTGATATCGCAGGTCTTGCAGTGGATGCAATTCTGGGCGTTGATTTGCAGGCGATCCTCGCCGCTTTCGGTCTTGACGAATTCGTAGACGCCCGCGGGGCAGTAGCGGGCCTCGGGGCCGGCGTACTTCGCCAGATTGACGGCAACCGGAACCGCAGGATTTTTGAGGGTGAGATGAATGGGTTCGTTTTCTTCGTGGTGGGTGTTCGACAGGAATACCGAACTCATCTTGTCGAACGTGAGCGTGCCGTCGGGTTTTGGATAATCGATGCGCGCGCACTGAGCCGCCGGCTGCAGGCAGGCGTGGTCGGGTTTGGTGTGGTGCAGTGTCCAGGGCATTTTGCCGCGCAGCAGCCACTGCTCGACGCCCGTCATGAACGTGCCCACGGTGCGCCCCTTCTTGAACCATTGCTTGAAGTTGCGCGACTGGTTCAACTCGGCACGCAGCCATGATTTCTCGAATGCAGCAGGGTAGGCAACCAGTTCGTCGTGCCGGCGGTCGGCCAGAATGGCTTCGTAGGCCGCTTCCGCTGCTAGCGCGCCGGATTTGATGGCGCTGTGGCTGCCCTTGATGCGCGAGGTGTTGAGCACGCCCGCATCGCAGCCGACCAGCACGCCACCGGGGAAACACAGCTTGGGCAGCGACAGCAGGCCACCCGTGGTCAGCGAGCGCGCGCCGTACGCGATGCGCTTGCCACCTTCGAATGTCGGGCGGATGGCCGGGTGGGTTTTGTAGCGCTGGAATTCCTCGAAGGGCGACAACCAGGGATTGGGGTAGTCGAGGCCCACGACCAGCCCCACCGCCACCAGATTGCCCGCCAGGTGATAGAGGAATGAACCACCGTACGTGTCGGTGTCCAGCGGCCAGCCCGAAGTGTGCATGACCAGACCTGGATGCGACTGGGCCGGGTCCACCTCCCACAGCTCTTTGATGCCCATGGCGTAGCTTTGCGGGTCGCGCCCGGCGTCCAGTTGGTAATGGTCGACAAGCTGACGCCCCAGTTGGCCGCGCGAGCCTTCCGCGAAAACGGTGTAGCGCGCGAGCAGTTCCATTCCCGGCTGGTATTGCGGCGTGTGCGAGCCGTCGCGCGCGATGCCCATATCGCCCGTGGCCACCCCTTTCACGGCGCCCGACTCCGTGTACAGGATTTCGGTGGCCGCGAATCCGGGGAAGAGATCCACGTCCAGGGCTTCGGCCTGCTCTCCCAGCCAGCGCGTGACGTGGCCGAGCCGCACGATGTAGTTGCCGTGGTTGCGAAAGCATGCCGGCAGCAGCCAGTGCGGAGTCGACATTGCCTTTTTTTTCGTCAGGAACAAGAAGCGGTCGTCCGTGACCGGTGTGTCGAGCGGCGCGTTTTTTTCTTTCCAGTCGGGAATGAGCTCGGTCAGCGCGCGCGTGTCCATGACGGCGCCGGACAGGATGTGCGCACCGATTTCGACGCCTTTTTCCAGAACGCAAACGCTGATGTCGTGTCCGCCCTGGGCGGACAGCTGTTTCAGGCGTATGGCCGTGGCCAGCCCGGCCGGGCCACCGCCGACGACGACCACGTCGTATTCCATCGATTCGCGTTCGGTCATGGCTGCTTTCCCTCCTCTGGCGGGTTCAATGCGGGCCAGTCACCGATTGTATTGCACTCTCGCGGGCGCGCCGCCGGCCCGCGCGTATCCCTTGTCGGCGAGATTCTCGACATTGCATTACCGCGGCGGCCGCCGTCCGCCGATGTCGTTATACTGATTTCCATCGTTCGTCGGTAGCGCGGTCAACCACTCATAAGGATTCGTCATGAACAAGGTCTATGCGAGCGCGCGCGAGGCGCTCAAAGACGTCGTTGCCGATGGCCAGACCATTGCTGTCGGCGGTTTCGGGCTTTGCGGCATTCCGGAAGCGCTGATTGCGGCACTGCGCGATTCGGGCGTCAAGAATCTGACCTGCATCAGCAACAATGCGGGGGTAGACGATTTCGGCCTGGGCAAGCTGCTGAGTTCGCGCCAGATCCGGAAAATGATTGCGTCCTATGTCGGCGAGAACAAGGAATTCGCGCGGCAGTATCTGGCGGGCGAACTCGAACTGGAATTCACCCCGCAGGGCACGCTTGCCGAGAAGCTCCGCGCCGGCGGCGCCGGCATCCCGGCCTTTTTCACCCCCACCGGCGTCGGCACTGTGGTTGCTGAAGGCAAGGAAGTGCGCGAATTCGACGGGCGCCAGTACCTGATGGAGCGTTCGCTCGTGCCCGACGTGTCGCTGGTCAAGGCGGATACGGCCGACCGCAGCGGTAATCTGGTCTTTCGCAAGACGGCGCGAAATTTCAATCCCGACGTGGCCGTCGCCGGCAAGGTCACGATCGTCGAGGTTGAAAAACTGGTGGAACTTGGCGATCTGGATCCCGACTCGGTGCATTTGCCGGGTATTTATGTCAACCGGATCGTGGTCAACGCGCATCCCGAGAAACGGATCGAACAGCGCACGTTGCGCAGCGCTTGAGCAAGGAGAGCGGAGATGGCATGGACTCGTGACGAGATGGCGGCGCGCGCCGCCCGCGAATTGAAGGATGGTTTCTACGTGAACTTGGGAATCGGCATGCCCACGCTGGTGGCCAATCATGTCCCGCCGGGCGTGGAAGTGTGGCTGCAGTCAGAGAATGGGCTGCTGGGCATCGGCCCGTTTCCAACCGAGGAAGAAATCGACGCCGATCTGATCAACGCCGGCAAACAGACGGTGACGACCCTTCCGGGGTCGGCGACCTTCCCATCGTCGCAGTCGTTCGGCATGATACGCGGCGGCAAGATCGATATCGCCATACTTGGGGCCATGCAGGTCTCCGAGAAAGGCGACCTGGCCAACTGGATGATTCCCGGCAAAATGGTCAAGGGCATGGGCGGTGCCATGGATCTGGTAGGTGGCGCGGGCCGTGTCGTCGTGCTGATGGACCACGTTGCGCGCAAGAAAGACGGTTCGGAAGACATGAAGCTGCTGCCGAAATGCACGTTGCCGCTCACTGGCGTGGGGGTGGTCGGCCTGGTCATCACCGATCTTGGCGTCGTGGAAGTCACGCCCGCCGGGTTCAAGCTCACCGAACTGGCGCCTGGCGTGACGGTGGCCGAGGTTCAAGCCAAAACAGCGGCCGGGCTCGACGTCTCGGCGGTTGCCTGATTCTTTCGTCCAATTAGAGGTTTTTCGTGGGAACTTCCGTTTTTGCCGAACGCATCGACGCCCTGCGCGCCGTCATGGCGGCTTCGGGGGTCGATGCCTGTGTGGTACCGTCTTCCGATCCCCATCTTTCTGAATATCTGCCGCCCCGCTGGCAAACCCGGCAGTGGCTCACGGGCTTCCGCGGTTCGGCCGGTACGCTGGTCGTGACGCCGCGCTTCGCGGGGTTGTGGACGGATAGCCGGTATTGGGAGCAGGCCGACAAGAGCCTGGACGGAACGGGCATCCAGACCATGCGCGCCGGCGCCGCCGGCGTGCCCGGCATCGTCGACTGGCTATTGGCGAACGTGGCGCGCGGCGGCCGCGTCAGCTTCGATGGGCAAGTTCTCGACGTGAAATCGCATCGCGATTGGTCGGCGCGGCTGGCGACGCACGACATTGGCCTGCTGTGCGACCGCGATCTGCCCGACCAGATCTGGACGGATCGGCCCGCGCCACCGTCGGCCGCCGTCTACGAACACCAGCCGCCGTTCGCCTGCCGCAAACGTTCCGACAACATCGCCCAGGTGCGCGACGCGATGCGTGCTCACGAAGCCGGTTGGCACTGGATTTCGTCGTTGGACGATATTGCGTGGCTGCTCAATCTGCGCGGTGCCGATGTGCGTTACAACCCGGTTTTCATGGCCCATCTGCTGATCGGGCCCGATTCGGTTCAGCTGTTCGTGGCACCTGAAAAAATCAGTCAAGCGGTGCGCGCGGCGCTGGCGCGCGACGGGGTGCGCGTGGAACCCTACGATGGCGCCCGCGAGGCGCTTGCCGGCCTGCCCGCGGGCGCGAGCCTGCTGATCGATCCGGTCCGTACGACGGTAGGGGTTCTGCAGTTCGCACAGGCCACCCTGATCGAGGCGATGAACCCGTCACAGTTGCTCAAGTCGCGCAAGAATGCGGCCGAGATCGAGCAGGTGCGGCGCACGATGGAACAGGACGGCGCGGCGTTGTGCGAGTTCTTCGCGTGGTTCGAGACCGCACTGGGGAAGGAGCGCATCACCGAACTCACGGTGGACGAGAAACTCACGGCGGCGCGCGCGCGCCGCGCCAACTTCGTTTGCCCAAGCTTCGCCACGATTGCCGCCTACAACGCCAATGGCGCCATGCCGCACTATCAGGCAACGAAAACGTCGTACGCTGAAATCACTGGCCGCGGCCTGCTGCTGATCGATTCGGGTGGCCAGTACCTTGGCGGTACAACGGACATCACGCGGGTAGTGGCGGTGGGGGCGGTCGATGCCGACCGGAAGCGCGACTATACGGCGGTGCTCAGGGGCATGATCGCGTTGTCCCAGGCGGTGTTCCCACGGGGTACCGCCTCGCCCATGCTCGACACCGTTGCGCGCATGCCCATCTGGCAAACGGGCGCGGACTATGGTCATGGAACGGGCCATGGCGTGGGCTATTTCCTGAATGTGCACGAAGGGCCGCAGGCCATTGCTTACCGCGCCCCGGTGACGCCGCAGCGCGCCATGGAGCCTGGCATGATCACGTCCAACGAGCCTGGCCTGTACCGGCCGGGGCATTGGGGCATCCGCATCGAGAATCTGGTGGTGAACCAGCCCGCGCGCAAAACAGAATTCGGGGAATTCCTTGAATTCGAAACGCTGACGCTGTGCCCGATCGACACGCGCTGCGTCGATCTCGAGGCGCTGTCGATCAGTGATCGCACCTGGCTCAATGGTTACCACGATGAGGTGCGCCGGCGCCTGCTGCCGCTGGTCGCGGGCGCAGCGCGCGAGTGGCTGCTGGAACGCACGCGCGCGGTCTGAGGTATCTTTCCCGATCATCGGCTGTGGGCGCGTCACTCCGCCGATTCGAACGCGCGAATCGGCGAGACGGCGGGGTGGTGGTTTATCGGTGTGTGGTTGATCCGTGACAACGGAGTGCGCGTCGTTCGATGCTAAGTTGGCGTTTTCACCGCCAGCCACCCCGATGTCATGGCCAACATTCAGCTCAGCTACAGCACTTTCGGCCTCACCAACCTGAATTTTTTGGATGCCATCAAGGCAATTGCGCGCGCGGGCTACGAAGGGGTCGAGATCGCCTTTCACCGCCGTCAGTTCAACCCGTTCGAGCTGGCCGACGACGACCTCGACGCCGTGAAGAAATGTTGCGTAGCGGCTGGTGTCACGCCGGCCTGCGTTGCGACGGCATCGCATTTCTTCACGCCTTCCCGCCCTCATGAGCCGTCCTTGCTGACCCCCGATCTTGCCGGGCGCAAGCGCCGCATCGATTTGATCAAACGTGGGATACGCGCGGCGCGGCGCCTGGGGGTCCGGCTGGTCACTTGCGGCAGCGGCTTCATCCGCGACGACTCCATTCACGCCCCCCGGGCCGACGCGCGCGAGCGGCTGGTCGACAGCATCCGCGAATGCCTGCGCGAAATTCATGGCGGCGAAGACATGACGCTGCTCATCGAGCCCGAACCGGGCATGCTGGTCGAAACGCTGGACGACGGCCTGCGCCTGATTCACGCAGTGGATTCACCGCATTTCGGGCTGCACATCGATATTTGCCATGCCTACTGCTCCGAGCGCGACTATATCGCGGCGCTCGAGCGTGCCGCGCCGTTCGCACGCTATCTGCATATTTCCGATGCTCGCCAGGGATACAACCTGAAAATCGTCAGTGACCACGCGGATGCTGCCATCGATCTGGATTTCGCCAGCGCGCTGGTCTATTTTCCGGATACGGCCGGCTACTTGCTGGTGGATAAACGCCATCCGCGGTACTTCGGCGATGACAAACCTGAAGGCAAGCGCCGCCGGCATATTGATGCGATCTTGTCGCGCGCCGGTGTGGATGGGCCTCTTGGGATGGTCGACTACCCCAGCCTTTACGCCGGAGCTTCGCCGCTGGACGACGAAATCTTCACTTATTTGATCTCCGTGCCGGGTCTTAGCTATGACGTGCTCGAGCGTGCCGCGCCAGTCCTTGCGTATCTCAGGGGCGTTGGCGGGGGCGCCGGCGCACCGCCGCTGGTGGGCCGAATGCTCGCCAATACGCTCACTGGCATCGCCCATTTTCACGAGATCCCGGGAGAAGGCACGCTCGATCTGGCGGCAAGCGCGCGGGCGCTGGAGAGCGGAGGTTTTCATGGTTATGGCTCGGTCGAACTCTACCATCATGTCGAGTCCTGGGAGCGGGCCTTATCCGATAGCCACCGCCATTTGGCGGCGCTGGCCACTGGGCCGCTGTAGCGGTGCGGTGGTGATCGAGGCGATGGGGCGGTATGAGGTTGCGATGAATTTCGAAGCGCTGGGGTGGAACGCGGCGACGGTCGGTGAACTGGACCATCGGCTGCTGAAGGCGCCCAGCATCAAGCTGCGGTCGGCGCGGCGGGGTGCCGGCGGCGATATCGTGTACTGCGTCGACTTTCGCCTGCGGCGTCCGAACGCAGACGCATGCCTGTCGGCCACCGCACTGCACTCGATTGAACATTTTCTTCTGGAAGGCTTTCGGCGCCTGTTGCCGAACCACTTCATCTCGGTGGGCGTAATGGGCTGTCAGACGGGCTTTTATCTAGTGCTACTGAATGAAGGTCGCTATGCGGTGATTCGCGATACGCTGGCGGCGGTCCTGGGTGGCGTGCTGGAAGCACGGGTGGTGCCTTATGCCCGCATCGATCAATGCGGGCATTATCGCAATCACGATCTTGCTCAGGCGCAGTGCGTTGCCCGCGAGGTTCTCGCCCACCGGTCCGCGTGGCGGGAGGCGGCATGAGTCTGGCGGCAAGTGGTGTGAATCCGTCGGGAGGCGGCGCGAGTCGGGCATACGGCGCCCGCTGGCGGGTATGCTACCAGCGCCCGATCGTCTATGACCTGGTCGAAGCGCCCAATTTGTTCGATCCGGGCAACGGGGCACTGCTGTCGGTTGGCCGCATTCAGGGCAGCCGACGCTTCGTCGTGATCGATGAAAGCGTTGATCACCTCCACGGCGAGGCCATCCGCGCCTATTTTTCGCATCATCGAATCGCGACGCGGTTCGCCGTCGTGGCGGGCGGCGAGGCTTCCAAGACCATGGAGACCTACCTCCGCATCTTGCGCGAATTGGACGAATTTCCGGTTCATCGCCGCGATGAACCCATCATTGCCATAGGCGGTGGCGTGCTGACCGATCTGGCGGGTTTCGTGGCGGGCAGCTATCGCCGCGGTGTGCCGCATATCAAAGTGCCAACCACCCTGATGGGTTATGTCGATGCCTCGGTCGGCGTCAAGACCGGCGTCAATTTCAACGGCCACAAGAATCGCGTGGGCGGCTTCGAGCCACCGCGACGCATTCTGCTCGACCGCGCGCTGCTGCGAACGCTGCCGCGCCGCCACTTGCTCAATGGCGTGTGCGAAATCATCAAGCTTGCCATCGTCAAAGACGGCGAACT
>SCQX01000077.1 GCA_004298545.1 Candidimonas sp.
ACGCCAGTCGCCCCCGCCCGCTCGGGCGCCCGATGGCAGGCGACGCGTTATCATGGACCGTCAGGCGACCTTTTCAACAGGCTGGCAACACACGCCGCCTGGAATCCAACCATGACCGACGCACCCAATTTCGATCTCATTTTTTTCGGCGGAACGGGCGACCTCACGCTGCGCAAACTCCTCCCCGCGCTCTATGCGGCACACAAGGCGGGCATACTGCACCCCGATGGCCGGATCTTCACGCTGGGGCGGCGCAATCTGGAACAGGCCGGCTATCTGGCACTGCTGAACACACACGTCAAGCCTGGCCTGGGCGACGATTTCGACGCGCCGGCCTGGGCCGCCTTTCTTGCGCGAATTCGGTTCCAGCGGCTCGACGCCAACAATGCCGATGACTACCAGCGACTGGTGGACGCGCTCGGCGGCCTGAGCGACCGTGTCACGGTGTGCTACCTGGCCACTGCGCCCGATCTCTTCACCACCATCTGCACCCACCTTGCCGCGGCCGGGCTCAACCATGCGAACGTACGCGTCGTGCTGGAAAAGCCGCTCGGCCGCGACCTGGCGTCTTCGACCGCGATCAACGCGGCCGTCGGGCGCCATTTCGCCGAAAACCAAATCTACCGCATCGACCATTATCTGGGTAAAGAGTCGGTGCAAAACCTGATGGCCATCCGCTTCGGCAACGCGTTGTTCGAGCCATTGTGGCGACGCGAATGGATAGACAATGTGCAGATCACCATTGCCGAGCAACTGGGAGTGGAGGGGCGCGGCGAATTCTACGATCGCATGGGCGCACTGCGCGACGTCCTGCAGAACCACCTGCTGCAACTGCTGTGCATCGTTGCGATGGAGCCCCCGGTCAGCCTGGCGGAAGATGCGATTCGCGATGAAAAGCTGAAAGTCCTGAAAGCGCTCAAACCCTTCTCGACCCAGGACGTCACGGAGCGAACGGTACGCGGCCAATACCGCGCCGGCGCCATCGACGGGCAGCCCGTGGCGGGCTACCTGGAAGAACCCAATGTCGCCCCCGACAGCAAAACCGAGACGTTCGTGGCACTGCAGGCGGAAATTGCCAATTGGCGCTGGGCCGGCGTGCCGTTCTTCCTGCGCACCGGCAAACGCATGCAAGAGCGCGTGGCCGAGATCGTCGTCAACTTCCGCAACGTGCCGCACGCAGTGTTCCCCATGCCGCTGGACGTGCACTCCGCCAACCGGCTGGTGATCCGTCTGCAGCCCAAGGAAAGCATCCAGCTCTACTTCCTGGCCAAGGAGCCGGGCGACACCATGAGCCTTCAATCCACCTACTTGAACCTCGACTTTCATACCATGTTCAAGGCGCGTTGGGCCGATGCGTACGAACGGCTGCTGCTCGACGTCATTCACGGCAGGCTGGCGCTGTTCATGCGCCGCGACGAGCAAGTTCAGGCATGGACCTGGGTCGAACCGATCATCGAGGCGTGGGAACGCCACACCATCGCGCCACGCAGCTATACGGCGGGCAGCTGGGGGCCGGCGGCATCGAGCAGCCTGCTCTCGCGCGCCGGTGTCGTCTGGCACGAGGAAACCTGATGATGTGGCACGCTTTCGAATCGAATGCGGCCTACCTGGCCGCGCTGTCCGCGAAAATCATCGGCGTGTTGCACACCGCGCTCGACAACCGTGGCGAGGCTTGCCTGGCCGTTTCGGGCGGCCATTCGCCCATCGCCCTGTTCGAGGCCCTGAGCCAGGAGGACATCGCCTGGGCCGGTGTCCACGTGCGGCTGGTCGATGAACGCTTCGTCCCGCCAGCCAGCGCCGACAGCAACGAACACCTGGTACGCGCCCACCTGCTGCAAGGCAGGGCGCGTGCCGCCGAGTTCACCGGGCTGGTCAGCGATTCCGCGAATATCGAACGCAGTGTCCAACAAGCCAACCTCGACGCCCGGCGCCCCGACCTCGCCATACTGGGCATGGGCGACGACGGACACACCGCCTCGCTGTTCCCCCGCGCGCGCCAGCTTGCCGAGGGACTGGATCGCCATCGATCATCGCGCTACCTGCATGTCACCCCGCCGACGGCCCCCCACGAGCGCATCAGCATGACGCTACCCGCCCTGCTGGGGGCGCGTCAACTCATCCTGACCATTTCCGGCGCACAAAAACGCACGATCTTCGAGACGGCGCGGCGTGCCGCCAACCCCGATTACCCGGTGAGTTATGTCCTGAATCAGGATATAACGCCGATCGACGTCTACTGGCATCCCTGATCACTCCGAGAGGGAGGGCGGCACCGCACGGAAAACGGCGACAAAAAAAAGCCACCTTGCGGTGGCTTTTTTCGAGCCGGAACGATCAGGCCGAGATGACCTGGATCGACTTGGCCTGCGGGCCCTTCGGGCCTTCGGCGGCCACGTACGAGACACGCTGGTTTTCTTCCAGCGACTTGAAGCCCGAGCCGACGATTTCAGTGTGGTGCGCGAACAAGTCTTTGCCGCCCGAATCCGGTTTGATGAAACCAAAGCCTTTTTCGTTGTTGAACCACTTTACAGTACCCGTTTCCGTTTGCATTTTTTGCAATCCCTGAAAAAATTGAAGGCGATTTACACCCAAAAAACGTTACAGACTTGTCAAGACAGAGATAAGAGCAAAAAAGTACTGAACTACCGGTACTGGATTGGACCAACACCCACGAACTTGAAAATCTGGCCCGTCATCTTATACGGAGCAATGTGCAAAGTCAAACGAAATCATGCCACCCTGGCCACGAAATCACGCCGTGCCCACCCGCGGCCACCAGGAGAGCGTCGAACACCGGTGGAACCATCACGCGGGCGCCACTTTCGGGGCGGCCAACGGCGATGCGAGACCGCGATGCGACACAGCGCGGCGTGTTGGCGCCGCTTACTCGTAAACCCGAATCGGAACTATCATTCCCGTGGAGGCCACCCGCAACCACGCCATGATATTACGGCGCGCGCCGCCCCGCCGCCACCGCCGACCTCGCCGACTTACCGACTCAACCGCACCCCGCCATGGCCACTGCCGCATCCAACCGCCACTCAAACAAACCCGCCGACACACCCACCGCCCGCACCACAAAGCCCGTTGCAAGCGCCGCCAGGAAATCCACCCAACTGCGCGCCGTCGACAACCAACCCGCTCATCCCGCCACCGCCCCACTGACGCCCGCCACGCTGCGCCGGCTCAAGAAACTGCCACGACGCTTCTATGCACGCGACACACAAACGGTGGCGCACGAACTACTGGGCAAATTCCTGATTCACCGCGTGGACGACACGCTGCGTGTCGGCCGCATTGTGGAAGTCGAAGCCTATCTCGGACCGCGCGATCTTGCCGCGCACACATCGAAAGGCCGGACGGCTCGCACGGAGGCCATGTTCGGCCCCCCGGGCCACGTTTACGTCTACCTCGTCTACGGCTTGCACCACTGCATGAATGTCGTCACCGAACCCGCGGGCATCGGTACGGCGGTGTTGCTGCGCGCGCTCGAGCCCGTGATGAACCTGTCGGCCAACACCAACGGGCCGGGCCGCCTCTGCAAGGCCATGGGAATCGATCTGGCCCACTACGGGCACGATCTGTGCGGCGACACGCTGTACATCGCCGAACCGCCGCAAGCGGAAGCCTTTTCGATCGTGGAGTGCCCGCGCGTCGGTGTGGACTATGCGGGCGACGACTGGGCGCACAAGCCGCTGCGGTTCTACATAGAAGGCAATAAATTCGTCTCGAAGAAATGGTCGCCGCCCGCGGCCAAGCGACCGCAT
>SCQX01000078.1 GCA_004298545.1 Candidimonas sp.
GCCGAGATCAAGGCGTCGCGGCGCTGAGGTCGGTCGGGGGGTATTTTGAGCAGCGAATTCGATCTGATCGCGCGTTTTTTTTCGCGTCCCGCGCCAGCCGGCATGCTTGGCGTGGGCGACGATTGCGCCCTGTTGCCGCTGGACCCGGGCATGCAGCTTGCCACGAGCACCGACACGCTGCTCGAAGGAAGGCATTTTCTTGCCGACATCGATCCACGCGCGCTGGGGCATAAGGCGCTGGCCGTGAATCTGTCCGACCTGGCGGCCATGGGGGCCAGGCCGCTGGCCTGCGTTCTGGCGCTTTCGGTGCCAACGGCCGATACGGGCTGGCTGCAGGCGTTCGCCGACGGCTTCTATACGCTGGCCGATGAATCCGGCTGCCCGCTGGTGGGGGGCGATACGACCCGCAGCCCATGGGGCGTGGTCATCAACGTCACCGTGTTCGGCCAGGTCGATCCCGCGCTGGCACTGCGTCGCGACGCGGCCCGCGTCGGTGACGACATCTGGGTGACGGGCACCCTGGGAGCGGCCGACATTGCGCTGCGTCTGTTGCAGGGCCGGTTGCCGCCAGATTCCTATCGCCTGGCGAAGCTGCGCCCGGCGCTCGAACGGCCGATGCCGCCGTGGCGGTTTGCGCAAAGCCTGGCGGGGGTTGCCCATGCCGCGCTGGATATCTCCGATGGCTTGGCGCAGGACCTTGGCCATATCCTGGCCGCCAGTCACTGCGGCGCCGAACTCGATCTGGCGGCGATGCCGGTCGATCGGGGTCTGGATGGCCTCGATCGGGATGTGTGCCGGCAGGCCGTGCTCGACGGCGGCGATGTCTATCAGCTCTGTTTCACCGCGCCTGTCGCGCGGCGCGAGATCGTCACCGGACTCGCGCAGGCGTCCGCCACGCCGGTGGCGCGGATCGGGCGTATCGTCGCGGGCGCCGGGCTGTCCGTGCAGAGCCCCGACGGAACGCTCGCGCCTTATCACGCGGCCGGTTTCGATCATTTTTCCTGACGTGCCGCCGCACATCGCAAATTCGGCGCGCGTCTTCACGAAGGGCTCTCTCATGTCGATGGGAAATCCACAGCACGCGTCGGGATCCACCCGGGAACCCACGGTGGGGTGGGTGTTTCGGGCACCGTGGCGGATACTGGCTTTTGGTTTTGGCAGTGGTCTGCCGCACCCGGCTTCAGGAACCTGGGGCACGCTGTTCGCGTGGCTGCTGTGGTTTCTATTGCTGAGGCATGCGTCGGATGCCCTGGTCGGCGGCATCCTGATCGTGGCGTTCGCCGTCGGCTGCTGGGCATGCCACGTCACGGGGCGGGAGCTCGGGCACCCCGATTATGGCGGCATGGTCTGGGACGAGATCGTTGCCTTCTGGCTGGTGCTTTGGCTGGTCCCGGCATCGTTCGGCGCACAGTTGCTGGCGTTCGTCATCTTCAGGGCGTTCGACATCACCAAACCGCCCCCCATTCATTTTTTCGATGCCCGCATCAAAAACGGCTTTGGCGTGATGTGGGATGATATTCTGGCGGCAGGCTACACCCTGCTGGTGATGGCGGTTCTCATTCGACTACGGGGGCTACTATGACGAACACGGTTGAATCAGTGGAACTGGCGCGGGAATTGGGGCGCATGCTATTGGAGCGGCATTGGATGCTGGTGTGCGCGGAATCGTGTACCGGCGGTCTGCTCAGCGCGGCGGCAACCGATATTCCCGGCGCCAGTCTATGGTTTGAACGCGGCTTCGTCACCTACAGCAACGCCGCCAAGATTCAGCATCTGCGGGTTGGCGCCGACACGCTCGAACGGTTTGGCGCGGTCAGCGAGGAAACCGCCATCGAGATGGCGGCTGGTGCGCTGGGGGTGGTTGCCGGCGCCCATCTCGCGCTATCGGTGACCGGCATCGCGGGGCCCGATGGCGCAACGCCCGGCAAGCCGGTTGGCATGGTGTGTTTCGGGTTTTCGCGGCGGGCGGACGATGGCCTTGCAACCCGCGCCGTCACCCGCCTGTTCGAAGGGGACCGGCAACAGGTTCGCGCCGCGGCGGTGCGGTTCGCCTTGCGTACGGCGCTGGAAGTCATCGAGCCGCGTTGATCGCGTCGCGCGTCGCGCGCGCGATACGGGCTGCCGCTTCGCGCCAGTCGTCCTCCGGGCTCGCGTACAGGATGGCGCGGGAAGAACTGATCATCATCCCGGCGCCCCGGCTGTCGCGACCGGCGGCCACCGTTGCGCGTATGTCGCCGCCCTGAGCGCCAATTCCGGGTATCAGTAGTGGCATGTCGCCCACACGCTGGCGCACTTTGCCGATTTCCTCGGGAAACGTGGCGCCGACGACCAATGCGCACTGGCCGTTCGTATTCCAGCGGCGGCTGACCAGCTCCGCCACGTGAATATACAATGGCTTATCGTTGGAAGATTTGACGAATTGCAGATCGGAACCGCCCGGGTTCGACGTTCGGCACAGCACCGCGACTCCCTTGTCCCGCCAGGCAAGGAACGGTTCCAATGAATCGAAACCCATGTACGGGTTCACCGTCACGGCGTCGGCCTGGTAGCGTTCGAAGGCTTCCCGGGCGTATTGTTCGGCTGTAGCTCCTATGTCTCCACGCTTGGCATCGAGGACGATGGGAAGCTTGGGATGATGGTCGCGGATATAGCCACACAGCGCCTCGAGCTGGTCTTCGGCGCGATTGGCGGAGAAATAGGCAATCTGTGGTTTGACGCCGCATGCGAATGTCGCGGCGGCATCGATGATCCCTTTGCAGAATTCGAAGATCGCGCCGGAGCGTCCGCTCAATTCGGCCGGAAAGCGGTCCGGGTTCGGGTCCAGACCGAGCATCAGCAAGGAATTCGATTCGCACCAGGAGTGATTGAGTTTTTCGATGAAGGTCATGGCGCGTCCCCGCCCGAGAGCAAGATCGTCAGCCATGTGGCGGCCGCCAGCGCAATCGCCAGCAACACGGCCGCGCTGCCAAGGTCCTTGGCGCGCCCCAGCAGCGGGTGCGGCTCGGTGGAGATGCTGTCGGCCAGTGCTTCCAGCGCGGAATTCAGGATTTCGACGATCAGCACGACGACCAGAGCGCCGATCAGCAGCAATATCTGCGTGGTGCCGCGCCCCGCCCAGAACGCCACGGGGGTAAGGATGACGACGCCCAGCAGTTCCTGGCGAAAAGCGGCCTCGTGGCGGAACGCGGCGCGCAGCCCCTGCAGCGAGTAGCGCAGCGCCTTGACCAGCCGGCCGAGCCCGCCCCGGCTTTTGTACGAAGAGTGTTCGGATGTCATCGACCTGGAATGGGGAATTGTCCAGTTCGTGATTGTAATGAATAAGAAAGAACCGCCGCGTTGCCGCGGCGGTTCCGTACTTGGGTTACGATGCGTGGCCGCGACGCCGCGGCGCATCGTCTGGCCAGCGGCACGCCGCCAGCCGGGGTCGAGGCGAGGTCAGAACCCGCCCATGCCGCCCATCCCACCCATGTCGGGCATGGCCGGCGCGGCCGGCTTGTCTTCGACGACTTCCGCGACAGCGGCTTCAGTCGTCAGTATCAGGCTGGCGATCGATGCCGCGTTTTGCAGAGCGGTGCGGGTCACCTTGGTGGGGTCCAGCACGCCTTGTTCCACCAGGTCGCCGTATTCGCCGGTCGTGGCGTTGAAGCCGTAGTTGCCCTTGCCATTCGCCACGTTGTTGACCACCACGCTCGGTTCGCTGCCGGCGTTGGCAACGATGGTGCGCAGCGGCGCTTCGATGGCGCGCAGGATCAGCTTGACGCCCGAGTCCTGGTCGAGGTTGTCGCCCTTGACCTTGGCGACGGCGGCTTTGGTGCGAATGAGCGCGACACCGCCGCCCGCGACGATGCCTTCTTCGACGGCGGCACGCGTGGCGTGCAGCGCATCTTCGACGCGCGCCTTCTTTTCCTTCATTTCGGTTTCGGTTGCCGCGCCCACGCGAATCACCGCAACCCCGCCGGCCAGCTTGGCCACACGTTCCTGCAGTTTTTCACGGTCGTAGTCGGACGTGGCTTCTTCGATTTGAACGCGAATCTGCTTGACACGCCCTTCGATGGTCTTGCTGTCGCCGGCGCCGTCGATGATGGTGGTGTTTTCCTTGGCCACTTCCACGCGCTTGGCCTGGCCCAGCTGTTCCAGCGTGGTCTTTTCAAGCGAGCCGCCCGTTTCTTCCGAGATGACGATGCCGCCCGTCAGGATGGCGATGTCTTCCAGCATGGCTTTACGGCGATCGCCGAAACCAGGCGCCTTGACGGCCGTGGTCTTGAGAATGCCGCGGATATTGTTGACGACCAGCGTGGCCAGCGCCTCGCCTTCCACGTCTTCGGCCACGATCAGCAGCGGGCGGCTGGACTTCGCAACCTGTTCGAGAACGGGCAGAAGGTCGCGGATGTTGCTGATCTTCTTGTCGAATATCAGGATGTACGGTTCTTCCAGAACGGCAACCTGCTTGTCCTGGTTGTTGATGAAATAGGGCGACAGATAGCCGCGGTCGAACTGCATGCCTTCGACCACGTCCAGTTCGTTTTCCAGCGACTTGCCGTCTTCGACGGTGATGACGCCTTCCTTGCCGACTTTGTCCATGGCGCTGGCGATGATGTCGCCGACCGATGAATCACTGTTGGCGGAAATGGACCCGACTTGCGCAATTTCCTTGCTGGTCGTGCAAGGTTTGGAGATTTTCTTCAGCTCCGCCACGGCGGCGCCAACCGCCTTGTCGATGCCGCGCTTGAGATCCATGGGGTTGATGCCCGCGGCCACGTATTTCAGGCCTTCTTCAACGATGGTCTGCGCCAGGACCGTGGCGGTGGTGGTGCCGTCGCCCGCGTTGTCGGACGTTTTGGAGGCGACTTCCTTGACGAGCTGTGCACCCAGGTTTTCGAACTTGTCTTTCAGTTCGATTTCCTTGGCGACCGAGACACCGTCTTTGGTGATGGTAGGCGCGCCGAACGAGCGTTCGAGCACGACGTTGCGGCCCTTGGGCCCCAGGGTGGTTTTGACGGCGTTGGCCAGGATATTGACGCCGCGAACGATGCGCACGCGCGCGTCGTCACCGAATTGAACTTGCTTTGCAGCCATTTCTAGATTCCTTTCTTGAAATTCGTATCAGGTTGCCGATATTACTGAATCACGGCGAAGATTTCGTCTTCGCGAATGACGAGCAATTCTTCACCATCGACCTTGACCGCCTGCCCGGCGTATTTGCCAAACAGAACCTTGTCGCCCACTTTTAGATCGACCGGCGTTATTTTGCCGCTGTCGTCTTTTTTGCCGGGACCCACTGCCAGAACTTCACCCTGGTCGGGTTTTTCAGCGGCGCTATCGGGAATGACGATGCCCGACGCGGTAGTGCGCTCGTTGTCCAGACGCTTGACGATCACGCGATCATGCAAAGGACGCAATGCCATGGAGGAACTCCTGTTCAAAAAAATGAATGAAAAAGCCAAGCCGGCCGTGTCTCGACAATGTTCCCCCAAAGTGTCGCGTGCTGGAAACCCAAGGGAGCAACACCGGCGGACCCGGCGCCCGGAAACCTGAGGATCGAGCCTGTTAGCACTCAATGCCTACGAGTGCTAATTATAGGGATGAAGTG
>SCQX01000079.1 GCA_004298545.1 Candidimonas sp.
GAATCGGCCAACGCGCGCACGAGCGCGCCCTGGCCATCCCGTTACCTCGCGCTTAACCTGTGCGACAGGAGCGGCACGGATGGAAGCGTGGCGGTTACCGCTTTCGTCGCCTGTACCAGGATTTTCCTGTCGTTGGCGCCTAGCGTTTCGAGATCCCCATCCCGGAAGTAGTTCAGTGCCCTGAGGCTCTCCAATGGCTGAAAGTTCGTCCCGAACAAGCGGCTCGCCGCCCCCAGAGCGCGAGACAGATCCACTCCCGCCGCGAGCATGACCGCAATGTCCCGATAGTCCTTGGCCTGCGCGCGCTGCAACAATACCTTGAGCTTCGTGGCCATCAGGTCTTCCAGACACGCGACTTCCATTACGCCGTCTTCCGTAATGTCTGGCTCGCCCACGCGGCCAAATGTTATTCCGCAAAAAAACGAGACTTTGACGCCCGCCGCCTGGCCGTCGTCATCGGGCGATGTCTGCAATACCCAGGTGTCTGGCTCGTCTTGCAAAACACTTGCATTCGCCAGGAACGGCAAACGCTTCGTCAGCTTGCCTCTGTCAAGCCTGTCATCGGAGAAGAAATCGAAATCCACCGATTCCCTATGGCCAAGCCGCAGGGCAATGGCCGTTCCACCATAGAGGACAAACCCCAGATCCGACACCCCGCGAAGGGTTGGCCATAACTGTTGCTGCGGAAGCGGCAAACGATTCAGGAGAGGAATGAACATCACAGGAAACGCCTTCCGGGCAGGTCGGGTACCTTGCCCAACTCCGCCATGCCCAGCTTGTGGTGCCAAAAGTACCACGACCGCGGGCGAAACCACCCGGCCTGCGCATGGCGGAGCACTTCCCTCAGTGGCTCTTCGCCCACGCGTTCGAGCAAACCAAAACAGTCCTCGAAAGTCCCAATGTCGAGCACCTGCGCAATGACACGCAGAGGGTACCGGGCCGCTTCCGGCGGACTCTTCCACCAGATGTATTTCGCGGCATAGCGCTGAACATCATCCAGCGTCAGCCCAGAAAACCTCGGGATTGCATCGTCTGTCATATGACCGCTGCTCAATGGAACCATTTTACCAAGTACCGTCCGCTCAATAGAGAGTAGAGAGCGCCTGGCCTGCGCATCATTCAGCCTCGCTGACCGATGCGGCGCGCGCCTTGCGCCGCGCCGCCAGCAGAAGACCGAGCCCGACCACCAGCAGCGCCCCCGCGGCTTCAGCCAGCAGTTTCGACGCCGGGTCCAGCGCTCCCAGACGCGACGTGATGGCCACGTCGCCCACCAGCATGCCGCCGGCAATCCACCCCAGCAGGCCCGCGCCGAAGGTGACCACCAGCGGAAAGCGGTCTATGAGCCTGAGCACCAGGGTACTGCCCCAGACAATGATGGGAACACTGACGAGCAGGCCAAAGACGACCAGGCCGAACTGGTGCTGAGGATCGGCAATCTGCGCGGCGCCGGCAATGGCCACCACGTTGTCCAGGCTCATGACCAGATCGGCGATGATGATGGTCTTGACGGCGGTCAGAACGGAGGTCGAACCTTCGACGGTACTGTGTGAGCCCTCGTGCTCCGGCAGCATCAGCCGCACGCCAATCCACACCAGCAGCAGGCCGCCCACGACTTTCAGGAATGGCACGCTCAGCAGCGCCAGGGCAAATGCGATCAAAACCAGGCGTATCACGATTGCGCCCGCGGTTCCCCAGACAATGCCCTGCATGCGGTGGCCAGGTTTCAGATGGCGGCAGGCAAGCGCGATGACCACCGCGTTGTCGCCGCCCAGCAGAAGATCGATCAGCACGATCTGAAAGACCGAGCCCCAATGCAGCGTCTCGAAGTATTCAAGCATAGTCATTCCCTTCGTCGTGGCGAGCCTGTTTACGGAAACCCGTTCGGGCCGGAATGATGACTTGCATCGATGTGCCGCGCGAGACACACAACCGCATCAAGAAAACGGCCCGACGCCTTTCAGGGGCCAGGCCGTGCTCATGATGGAGAGACACACCTTGCCCTTGAAAGGCAAGGTCTTGCTCGCAACCGTGGTTGCCCGCGCACCGGGTGCCGCCGAAAAGGCGGGCGCCGTCCTGACGATGCGGCGGAAAGTGAGCTACTCCCCTTGGATTCGCGCATTCTACCAGACTGGGCTGATCACGTCAGTAGCGCAACCGCCACAACGCCTAGCTTAGTAACAACAAATCAAGAAGCAACGCGGGAAGCACAGACAGCCGCAAGGGCGCACGGGCAGCGGCAGAGACAGATATGCCCGATCACGAATCGGGCGGACACCGCTCGGACGCGAGCGCATAAATGTCGGGCGCCACGCGGTCGAGCCGCACCGCGTTCCACCCGGCGTCGACACAGACGTGCGTCGTCGAGCCCTCGGCCAGCCGCGTTCCCGATGGCGCCCGTACATCGGCGCCGCGCGCGTCCGCCTCGTATGCGGCTTCGGAAATTCCCCTGATCTCATAAGAAAAGACGAATCGCACCGCGGAGAAACTCGCCAGCCGGGTAAAAATCGCCACGCACTCGTCGAAGCGCGCCGGCTTCAGGTAGCGCACATACACGTCGACCAGCGGCAGGAAGAGACCGCGCGCCTCGAGCCGGTGATAATCCAGCCCGCGATGCCGCATCCACTCCGTGCGCCCCACTTCGAACCACGCCACGTAGTTGCCGTGATGCACGACCCCCATCTGATCCGTGTCCCGATACTGGACGCGGCAATTTTGCCGATACCAGCCCCGCGTCATGACGGCACCGCGTGCCGCTTCGCCGCTGGCGTTCGGTGAGCGCGCCGCAGCTGGGCCATTTCCCGCAGGTGGAACTTCTGAACTTTGCCGGAACCGGTCATGGGCCATTCCCCGGGCGCCAGGAACCACACGTAACGCGGAACCTTGTAAGCCGTCAGCCGCGCCGCGCACCAGTCGATGAGCGTGCGTCGGGTGCAGCGCGCATCCGGCCGCAATTCCACGAACGCCGCGCCCGTTTCCGTCGTGCGCGCGCTGGGCACTCCCACCACATACGCAAGGCTGACGGCCGGGTGATCCGACAGCACGATTTCCACCTCGCGCGGCGCAACCAGCTCGCCCGACACTTTGTACATCTCCTCGCTGCGACCCAGAATTTGCAGATAACCGTCGTCATCGATGCGGCCCACGTCGCCGGTGCGCAGCCAGCCGTCCTTGTCGATCGCGCGGGCGGTTTCGTCGGGCTTGCGGTAGTAGCCGCGCGTCACCGTCGCCCCCCTGACGGCCAGTTCACCGACCGACCGCGCGGGCAGTGGGGCTCCCGTGTCGCGGTCGATCACCCGATACTCCACCGGGCTGCCGCCGAACTCCGGCAGCCCACTGACGCCACCGGGCTTGGGCCGGCCCACCCGCGATGCCACCTTCTCCAGCGGGTCGTCCAGACGCGTGATCACCCCCGACGAACTGACCTCGGTCTGCCCGTAGCCGGTGACGATCTCCCGCAGGCCCAGGATGTCGCGCGCCCGCTGCCAGACGGAAACGGGCGCGGGCGCCGCGCCGCACCACATGGCAAAGAGCGCCGACAGATCGAATTGCGCCACGCGCGGATGATCGAGCAGCGGCAGCAGCATGGACGGCACGCACAAATAATCGTTGGCGTGGAATTTCTCCATGAGCTCCAGGGAATGCAGCGGCGACGCGCCCGGCGCGGAAATGAAGGCGCCGCCGACGAACGACATCGCCAGGATCGATTCGACGATGGCGAAACAATGGTAGAACGGCAGCGGGGCGAAGGTGACCCGCCCCACCTCGATGGCGCGGCTCAGGCACGTACTATAGGCGCAGCGCAGCAGCATGTCGCCGGTCAGCATGACGCCCTTGGGGCTGCCGGTGGAACCCGACGTATAGAGGATGATGGCGACCTCGTCCGGGTAGGCGGAACGGTCGCGGCGCTGCTGCAAGGCCGCATCGCTGGTGGCCTCCCCGCCCGCCAAAAACGCATCCCAGGTGGTCGCCCGATCGCCGACGCCGGGCATCCGCGTGGATTCAAGGCAGATGACGCGCGCGAGCGCGCTGGCGCCCGAGTCGAGCATCTCGACCGCCATGCGCCCGTAGTCGCGGTTCTTGACGCGCTGTCGCACGATGAGGAACCGCGCATCGGACTGCGCGACGACGTAACGCATTTCACGCTCGGTCAGCATCGCGTTGATGGGAATGAAAACCGCCCCCACCAGGGAGGCGGCAACCATCAGCGCGGGAAAGGCCGTATCGTTGTCCATCAACACCGCGACATGGTCCCGGTGCCGCACCCCCATGGCCAAGAACGCCTTCGCGTACTCGACCGCGCGCTCCCAGACCGCGCCGTACGTAACCCGCGCGTCGTCCAGGTAGAAGTAGGGCCGCGCCGCGAACCCTCGGCAGGCGCGCTCGAAATGAGCCGCCAGTGTGACGCGCGGCCAGACCGGGAAGCGTCGTTCGAGCGCGGCGCGGCGCTGCGCGATGCTGGGCAAGGCAATCATGAATCCACAGACTCCGAAGGAAATTTTCTGAAGGCGAGCACCGCGTTGTGGCCGCCGAAGCCAAACCCGTTGGACAGCGCAACGCCGACCGGCGCCCTGACCGCCGACGACCCGCTGACGTAATCCAGATCGCACGCGGGGTCGGGATCCGTCAGGTTGATCGTTGGCGGGACGAGGCCGTCCGACAGGCTCTTCAGCGTAAGGATCGCTTCGACCGCGCCCGCGGCGCCGAACAGGTGCCCCGTCATGGACTTGGTGGCACTGATTTTCAGACGATCCGCATGGCTGCCGAAGACGGCACGGATGGCCCGCGTTTCCGACGCGTCGCCCAGCGGTGTGCCCGTGCCGTGTGCGTTGATGCAGTCCACCGCTTGCGGCGCAAGCCCCGCGTGGTCCAGAGCAACCCGCATGGCTCTGGCACCGCCGCGATCATCCGGGCTGGTGACATTGCGCGCATCGGTGGTGTTGCCGTAACCGATGATCTCGCCCAGTATCGGTGCGCCCCGCGATTGCGCGTGCGCCAGCGCTTCCAACACCAGCACGCCCGCGCCTTCGGCCATCACGAACCCGTCGCGGCCGCGATCGAAAGGCCGGCTGGCGGCCCGCGGCGCGTCATTGCGCGTGGACATCGCGCGCATGCTGGCAAACGCCGCAAAATAAAGCGGCGTGATCGGCGCTTCCGCACCCCCCGCCAGAACCGCCTCGCAATAGCCGTGCGCGATGGCCCGGTAGGCCTCGCCGATGGCATGATTGCCGGTTGCGCAGGCCGAGACCGGCGCGAAGCTTGGGCCGCAAAAGCCGGTGCGAATGGCGACGAGCGCGGCCGCCATATTGTTGATCGACATCGGGATCAGATGGGGTGACACGCGCGCCGGGCCATCATCGCGCAGCACCTGGTACCCGTGCAGCAACGTGGCCAGCCCGCCCGCGCCCGACCCGATATAGATGCCCACCGCGCCTTTGTCGCAGTGGCCCGCATCCAGCCCCGACTGGTCCACCGCCTGCCGCGCCGCCGCACAGGCGAATTGGGCGTAGCGGTCATAGAGCCGGCGCTCCTTCGCCGTGAAGTAGTGGCCCGCGTCGAAATCGGCGACCACACCGGCGATTCGCGTGCGGATTCCCGCGAAGGCCTCGTCGGTCAGCGCGCGGATTCCCGACCGCCCGGCGCAGACATTCCGCCAGAGCGTGTCCACGTCGCAGCCCAGCGGCGACACGACGCCCATCCCCGTCACGACCACCCTGCGCTTCACCGTAAGCCCCCCAAAAACTCATTCTACGTGCGCGGTGCCTCGAAAACCGGTAGTGAATGCGGTGGCTGTAGGTGTAATCCTGGAAACGAGGCGTACCCAGCCCATGAGCGTCGCATGGGTCGGTTCGTCTTAGGTAAGGGGTCAGGCTGGCGAGTGTTCAGTGCGGGTCACGGCGAGGTGCAGGCCCGCGCCGTTGATCACGGCCAGCAAGGTTTTGATGGTGGGGTTGCCCCTGGAAGACAAGGCACGGTACAGGCTTTCGCGGGGAATACCTGCCTTCTGGGCTACGTTGGCCATACCCTGGGCTTCGGCCACATGACGCAATGCAGCCAATAGCGCAGCCTGGCCGCCTGGTTGATCGATTTCATCCAGGGCCGCCGCCAGGTACTCGTCCACAAAATCGGGGTCGTCGCGCAGCATGTCGATAACCGTCTCGTCGTGGGGGCGGCTCGTTGGAGTACGGTGTGTGATCACGATGATTTCTCCCGGTCTTGCCAGTCTTTCCAGTAGGAAACGGCCGCATATTACTGTGCACTATACGTTACAGAACTATCAACGGATAGTACCTCGCTTCACACGAAACCGTGTGGTCACTGACATTGAAGTTCTTTTCCGTGACAGATGGTGCCCGCAATGATCAGCGTATGCTTGTCGGTGGCTTTGACCGCAGCGGCAAAATCGTGGGGGCTTTGCCGTTGAAATTGGCGGGTGTACTCATAGTGGTCTCTCCGCTGGCGAAAAAGGCACCGGATCACTCCGGTGCCGTGGGTGGTTCAGCGGGCAATGTGGCCGAAGCGGCCGCTGTTGAAATCGTTGATGGCTTGCTGGATCTGCTCCTGGCTGTTCATCACGAATGGGCCATAGCCGACAATTGGCTCGTCGATCGGCTCGCCTCCAAGCAGCAAGAGCTTCGCATCGTTGTTGGCTTCCAGTACGATATTGGTGCCTGCCCGCTCAAGCATCACCATTTCGGCGTCACGCGCGATCTGGGTGCCGTTGACCTGCACAGTCCCACGCAGCACAACGACCGCCAGGGTGTGGCCTTCCGGCATCTCGAAACGCACCTCGTGACCCGCGTTCAGGCGCACATCCCACACGTTCATGGATGTGTGGGTGTCGGCCGGGCCGCGATGGCCTCGGTATTCACCCGCGATCACGCGCACCGTACCGGCACCCTTCGGCAGTCCGATGGCGGGGATGTTCTTGTTCAGCAAGGTTTGATAGCGGGGCGGTTCCATCTTGGCGCGCGCGGGCAGGTTGACCCACAACTGCACCATCTCGAACGGACCACCCTTGCGGGTGTATTCGTGCGAGTGATATTCCTCGTGCAGGATGCCCGAGGCCGCCGTCATCCACTGCACATCGCCGGGGCCGATCTTGCCGCCGGCGCCCGTGGAATCGCGATGCTCCACCTCGCCGTCATAAACGATCGTGACGGTCTCGAACCCGCGATGCGGGTGTTCGCCCACGCCACGCGGCTTGTCCGCGGGTTCGAAATACGCAGGCCCTGCATAGTCCAGCAACAGGAACGGGCTCATGTGCTGGCCATGGCCGTTGTAGCTGAAGATTGAACGGACGGGGAAACCGTCTCCCACCCAGTGGCTCGAAGGTGCGCCGTATGTGCCGAGGATTGTCTTCATGAGGTATCTCCGTGATCGCAAGCCGTCGGGCTTGCCTCGATGGAGTACAAGATAAATCCGAAACGATGGAGTGAAAAGACAGTAAAATTTGCTCTTTGCGTTCTATAAATAGAACGATGATATTGCCATGCAAGATCTCAACGATCTGTACTACTTCGCCGCAGTGGTGGAACACGGTGGCTTTGCGCCGGCGGGCCGTGCGCTGCGTGTCCCGAAGTCCAAGCTCAGTCGGCGGGTGGCTCTACTGGAAGAGCGGCTTGGCGTGCGCCTGTTGCAGCGTTCTTCACGTCGCTTCTCAGTAACGGATCTCGGCAAAGCGTTTTACCGGCACTGCCGCGCGATGCTGGTGGAGGCCGACGCCGCGCGCGATGCGATCGAGTCTCGCAAGGCTGAGCCGCAGGGCCGTGTGCACGTCGCCTGCCCAGTCGCGCTGCTGCAGGCACGCATGGGCGCGATCCTGGCCGACTTCATGCTCGAATGTCCCAAGGTTAGCATTCGGCTGGAGAGTACCAACCGCCGTGTGGATGTGATTGGCGAAAGCATCGACATTGCCATTCGTGCGCGCAAGGCGCCCCTGGAAGACAGCGACCTGGTGGTACGGGTGCTGTCGGATCATCCATGGAAACTGGTCGCGAGCCCAAAGTTGATCCAGCGCCTGGGCATGCCGAAGCACCCGGCTGACCTGTCGCAGTTTCCGATG
Source organism: Candidimonas sp. (assembly GCA_004298545.1). Taxonomy (GTDB): domain Bacteria; phylum Pseudomonadota; class Gammaproteobacteria; order Burkholderiales; family Burkholderiaceae_B; genus SCQX01. The sequence goes on from SCQX01000079.1 coordinate 8,063, forward strand.
ATCGATATGGATCCTGCTTCTGGCATGCACGCATGGGAACTGACTGGCCCGTCGCAGGCGCATGCCTCGATCGCCGTCACGCCGCGCCTCGTGACCGATGACATGATCATGTTGCGAACCGCCGCGTTGCGTGGCATAGGCATCACGCAACTGCCCCGGATGATCGTGGACGATGCGTTGCAAGCCGGGAGCCTGATCGAACTGCTGCCCGAGTGGTCGCCGGAGATCGGACGTATCCACGCCGTGTTCCCATCGCGCCGCGGCCTGTTGCCATCCGTTAGGGCACTGCTCGACTATCTGGCGAAGCGCATGGCAGAACCTGACGCTCCACAACGGCCGCACCCGGAGGTTCCGCGAAAACGTGCACGGTAACCCGCGCGCTGGCTAGTTTTCGGCATCGCCAGCTCACCACGCGACTCGGCCCCCGCACCAAAGGGCAATACGGTGCGATAGCGCGACGCCCGCCACGGACACGCCAGGTTGACGGCACTCGGCCACGATCTGGGCCTTCAGCAGCAACTATGCGCAAAAGAAATGGAACTCCGACGGTGAGTAATTCACGCACACGGAATCCACGATGAGTTTCGCCGGCGGCATCAAGCCCTCACTAACTTCGCAGCGCCGCGGTCGTAGACGTAACCGGTAATGCTTCCATCCTTGATTCGCGCCACCGCCTCGTCAATGACGAACAGCGGGACGAGGAACCACTCTTCCGGCTGTACGGGGTGACCGAAACGGTCATCAATCGTGATGTCCAACCGGGCGGACGCGAACAGCCTGTGAAACAGGTGCTCCATCCGGGTGCGATTGATGCCCGCAAGCTTGTAGGTGGCCACCACCTCGACCTTTGCCAGCAGGTAGGTGGCGTCATGTTCTGCGTTGGCGATGCGCGTCTCTACTCGGCCCCCTGTCACGCCAATTTTGTGGATCAGGTCTCGATTCTGCGCGACATAAGGCAGGTCGGACAGGGAGCGCAGGACGTAGATCGTGCCGCTTTCGACATCATCAGTCTCAAGCTCGCCCCCGAAGGAGAGTTGCCCGCCCTCGGGCGAGACCAACCGCCGCGCGGCAGGGTCGTCGTAGAACGCGCGCTGGAGCGAGCGCAGCAGCAGATTGCTCTCAGTGCCGTTGGAAAAAATGAGCCGCAGGCGACGATCCACTTCGCGGGCGGTCGTCTTCAAGGGTTTGCCCACGTCGGCGACATACAGCATGACGCCATCCAGAACAAAAAAATCCCCAGCTTCGACTGCCCGGTTCCGTGCGTCGATGGGCTGGGCCTGACGCAAACCCGTCTTGACTTCTGTTTGCACGCGTTCGAACAGGGGCTTGAACGCATCGAAATCCTCACAAGGCTTGCGATCCGCGATTTCCTCGGCCGCGCGCTTTTCGGCGCTAGTGCGCACGTGACGCAACATCGTAATATCGCTCGCACTGGCGACATCCCCTAGTTCAGCAGCCAGCTCGTCAATGTCCACGGCTCCGTCCTCCGAGGCCGTACCCGCGGGCACCCCCGTCAGCAAGCCCTGACGGTCCAGCGGCTCAAGCAACGCCCGGCAGTCCGGCAGCGCGCGCAGGCGGTCTAATCGCACCGCATACAGGCGCTCGAATATGTCGCGGTCTTCGCCATGCCGCGGCGCACGCCCGTGCTGCTCGGTAAAGCGTTGGATTTCCTCGAAACCGGCGATGACACGCTCCTCGCTGGCTGGCCGCCCCTTTTTTTTCTCAGGCGGCGCAAACTCGCCCAGCTCGGCCGCCAGGTCATCCAGGTCGGTTTTACGCATAGCGTCCCTCTGCCCGGAAACGCATGAAAGCGGCCGCGCCTTCGGCAAGATGCCTTTCCCAGGGGTCCTGCGCCGTCACCGACGGAGCCCGCCCACGCTCGCGCTTGAACTCCACGGCACGCTTGGCGATTGCCATGGCATCTTCAGGCGTGATCGAGGTGCGTTTCGCCGTGATGACCGCGGCAACCTGCTTCAAACTGTCCTCGCTCATGGTCTTGGCAAGGATCGCGTAGGCTTCCCCGAAGGGGTTGATGCGGTCGATCAGGTCGATATCCAATTCACGCACGTCCATCGCAAAACGACGCACGCCATCAATCAGGCCCGTGTTGAGCGCCCCTTCGCGCTCGCCTTCGGTGGATAGCCGCTTGGCCTGCTGCGTCAGATTGAGCGCCGCAATCGCGTGCTGGCGGACGGCTTCCTGGTCTTCAGCGTCCAGATCGGGGTACTTGTCCTTGATGATCTTCCCCATCCGGACCTGCGTCAGCTCTTCGGGCACCAGCTCTTCATCGAACAGGCCACGCTCGATCGTGGGCTTGTCCTGCACGAAAGCCGCGATGACTTCATTCAAGTCTTCCTGGCAGATGCGTGCGGCCTCGTGGCTCTTCGGTTCGGCAAGGCCCTTGATTTCGATTTGGTACACCCCTGCCTGCTCATTGACACCGACGTTGCAGCGACCTGGGTCATAGCCGCCGTCGCCGTAGTCAAAGCCCGGCGTCGGGCCGCTATCGGGGTTCTTGGGCTTGAACTCGAAGCGCGGGGCCAGGACTTGTTCCATCAGCAGACTTGCCGCGATCGCCTTCAAGGTATCGTTGACGGCCTCCGTAACGGCTTCCTCGGTCGCATCGACGGCGGCGATCAGGTTGGTGAACCGTGCGTGGGTCTTGCCCGGCGCATCCCGCGTGGCACGGCCGATGATCTGCACGATCTCGGTCAGGCTGGCCCGGTAGCCCACGGTCAGCGCGTGTTCGCACCAAATCCAGTCAAAGCCTTCCTTGGCCATGCCCAAGGCGACGATGATGTCTACATAGTCGCGATCCGTCTTCATTTCCGTCGCGCGCAGGCTTTCTTGCACCCGAGCCTGGTGGTCAGGATCGACCAAGTCAGCAACGCGCAGCACACGGCCACCCGGGCGTTTGACCAACTGGAAACCCGTTACCGCATCGACACCCTGCCACTCTCCCAGTGCCCAGATGATATTTTCTACCTCGCGGATCTTGTCCTTCGTGCTTTCGCGCGAATTGACGCTGGGGATGTGAATGATGGTCTTCTCGGCAGGATCGAGGACATTGAGAATGTCATCCACATAGGGCCCGCTGTAGAAGAAATAGCCGATGTCGAGTTGCTTGAGGTATTCGTAGCCGTTGAGCTGCTCGTAGTAGGTGTAGGTGACGGTATCGAACCTGGACTCATCCTGCGGGGCAAGCACGGCCTGGGCGTCGCCCCGGAAGTAGGAGCCGGTCATGGCAACGATATGTGTCTTGCCACGCTCGATGAACTGCCCCAGGTGCTGACCCAGCTTGTTGTCCGGATTGGCCGAGACATGGTGGAACTCATCGACGGCGATCAGGCGGCCGTCAAACGCCTCTACGCCGTAGGCATCGACCGCGAAGCGAAAAGTCGCGTGGGTGCAGACCAGCACCTTGTCGTCACTTTCCAGAAACGCGGCCAGCGACCTGACCTTGCCGCCATTGTCGTTGCCCGGCGCGTTGCACAGGTTCCATTTTGGCTCGACATGCCAGTCGGCCCAGAAGCCGTACTGGGACAGCGGCTCGTCGTCGAAGCTGGCCCCGATGGACTTTTCCGGCACCACGATGAGGGCCTGCTTGATGCCTTGGTTTTCGAGCTTGTCCAACGCCACAAACATCAGCGCGCGGCTCTTGCCCGAGGCGGGCGGCGATTTGATGAGCAGATACTGCTCGCCCCGCTTCTCATAGGCTCGCTCCTGCATGGGCCGCATCCCCAGGGCATTGGCCCTGGTCGAGGCGCCATTGCGGGCGTAGGTGACGGAGACAGAAGGAACAGCGCGCTGTGCGGTGGGATTATCGGTCATGACTCATCATCCGTATTGGCTGCGCCAGCATCCTTGCCTATCAATTCCTGTTCAATCTGCTCGATGCTGGGCAAATCGGTTGCCAGCTCCTCGGGCAGGGAGTCGACCAGTTTGTATTCCGCCACGCCCAGCGGTTGTCTGTTCTGGCGCAACGCATATTCGGCCACCACCTTGTTCTTGCTCTTGCACAGCAACAAACCAATGGTCGGATTGTCCTGGAGATGCTTGACCTGCTCATCCACGGCCGTCAGGTAAAAGCTCAATTGCCCCAGATGCTCGGGCTTGAACTTGCCCCCCTTCAGTTCAATGACCACATAGCAGCGCAGCTTGAGGTGGTAGAACAGCAGGTCGATGAAAAATTCGTCACCTCCCACATCCAGCAGCACTTGCCGCCCGACGAAGGCAAAGCCCGCACCCAGTTCCAGCAAGAATTCAGTGACGTGCTTGACCAACGCATTCTCGATGGCACGCTCGCCTGCCTCGCGGCTCAAGCCGAGGAAATCCAAGCGATAGGGATCTTTCAGCGATTCGCGCGCCAGATCGGATTGCGGCTTGGGCAAAGTCAGGTCAAAATTCGTAACAGCCTTGCCCATGCGCTCCAGCAAACGCGTTTCGATGTGGATGTTCAGCACATTGCGCGACCAGCCGTGCTGAATGGCGCTTTCGGCATAGGCCAGCCGCTGTGCTGGGTCTTTCAACTGCGTCAGCAGCACCAGATTGTGCCCCCACGGCAATTGTCCAACAGCCTGTTGGACAATTTGCTCGTCCGGCCAAGCCGCCGCGAACGCCCGCATATACATCAGGTTGGCGCGAGAAAAACCTTTCATCTCTGGGAAGGCCGAACGCAAATCCTGCGACAGCCGCTCGATGACTTTTGCGCCCCAGCCCTGTTTGGCCTGCCGTGCAAGGATATCCCGGCCAATCTGCCAGTACAGCAGCACCAGTTCGCGGTTGACCGCCAATGCAGCACGCTGCTGGGCCGTATGGATGCGGGTCTTCAGGTCAGCCAGCCAACCCGCATAGCCTTCGGGCGCTGGTGTCAATTTGACGGGTTTGTCGCTCATGCATTGGCTCCCGCTTTGCGCTTCTTGCCCTTGGCTGGTGCAGCCGAAGCAGTCATCTTGGTGTAAAGATCGAACAGCTTTTCCAGCCGCTCGGTGTCGTTCTTGAAACGGCGACCGATGTAGATGCGTTCCAGCACCTCGTCGTTGCGGTCGTGCGCGGCACGCAGGTCAGCGGGCATGTTCTCGGGGTCGTACAGGTCCGCAATGGTCGCGGGGAAGTGATGCTCTCGCACCAGCAAGATGTTTTCCGCACAGCGCGTGAGGTCTGCCTTGTTCTTCTCGGTCAGAGTCGGCACCGGGAAGGTGTTCCAACCGAGAGTGTTGGAGTAGCGGTAGCGTGTTTCCAGTTTGCCGCAGACGGTGGCGATCCAGACGAGGTGCAGGCGGCTAGCGATCAACGCCATGTTCCAGATCGGGGCGTCATAGAGGCCAAATGCAAGATTGGTGAGTGTGGTGTTCCCATCAACGATGCCAGTCGGCAAATACAGACGACGCTCCGAAGAAACGCTTGGCACGACTATGGTGTGCGCCTTACCAATTCGCATTAATTTGAGCTGATGTGGGCGCCTAGCCAAAATGGTTCGGGCACCCTTATCTGGGCTCGCTAGTCGGAGTTCACGAACGGCATCAATCCGGTCTTTCAAGGCTGGGATTGTTTCGGCAGTTGCCAAGTGTTGATCTTCGATCCAGACGCAAAACCGTAACCCACCATTGATGAAGTCCTGCGACCCGTAGATGCGCCGAATGAACAAGCTACGCTGTGATCTCGTAAGACCAAGAGCTTCAAGCTCATTAACGTCGAGCAGAAGATGACCACCATCACTAGGCTTGTTGCCGAACTCCATTGCGGCTAGAGCCGACAAGGCCTGGCCTCGCTTCTCAACGATGACGCGCGGCCCAATCGACAAATAAGGCGTAATTGACGCCCCTTCCCGCAGAACAACTGTTTCATCGTCCTGATGCTCGTACAGGCGACGAGACGCCCCAGAGGTGATACCGATTCCAACGACGGCGACGGTTACGCCCGCATTGTGGCTAGCGAGGTTCGACCATCTGAATGAAGTGTATGCAAATAGAATGTCGCAGCCAGTTCCATACACAACAGGCCAAAGAATAGGAACCGACTGACCCTGGCAGATCGAGTTCGTAGCCACAAAGGCGCTAACGCCACCCGCCGCGTGTATGAAATCCGCTGCCTTGATAAACCAACCACTCACGTAATCCAAGAAGCCGGGAGAACTAGTGCGCCCGTTAACTACGGCGCGAATGTCGGCCTTTTGCTCTGCGCTCTGATAGGTGTTCCCAAGATAAGGGGGATTCCCACAGAGATACGTTTCACCGCCCTCATTCTCGAAGTCGATCTCTGCCTGATCGAGCGGAGTTCCAAATAAATCATCCGCCCGCACCCTCACACCCGTTCCCGTCGGCGGGCAAATACTGAACCAGTCCAGCCGCAGTGCATTGCCACATGTGATCCAGTTCTCATTGCGCAACGGCAGAAACTCGGCCAAGGCCAGCTTTTTCCCCCGATACAATACGTCGCATTGATACTCGGCAATGACCAGCGCAAGGCGCGCGATCTCCGCCGGAAAGTCGCGCAGCTCGATCCCGCGAAAGTTGGTGAGCGGGATCTCCGACGCGCGATCCAGCTCACCTCGTCGCTTGTTGATCTCGGCCTCGACAGCGCGCATTTCCTTGTATGCGATCACCAGGAAGTTGCCCGAACCGCAAGCCGGGTCGAAGACCCTGATCCTGACAATGCGCTTGCGCAGGTTGAGCAAAGTGCGCGGGTTGTCGCCCGCTTCTTCCAGCTTGGCACGCAGGTCGTCCAGAAACAGCGGGTTCAGCACCTTCAGGATGTTAGGCACGCTGGTGTAGTGCATCCCCAGCTGGCCACGCTCCTCGTCCTCGGCAACGGCTTGGATCATCGAGCCGAAGATGTCGGGGTTGATCCTGGTCCAGTCCAGCCCGCCGACGTGCAGCAGGTAGGATCGGGCGATCTTGCTGAATCGCGGCACTTCCGCACTGCCGGAGAACAAGGCACCGTTAACATAAGGAAACCCCGCGGCCCAGCGCGGGATACCGACGGCGGCCCGCTCTTCGCGCTTGGTGTTCATGGCGCAAAACAGCGTGGCGATGACCTCATGCGTGTTGGAGGCGTCACGCTCGCTCATCTGCGCGACGGTATCGGTGAAGCGCCCCTTGCCGATGAAGATGTCGGTGTCCTCGGCGAAAAAGCAAAAGATCAGCCGCGCCATGAACTTGTTCATGGCGTGACGGCGCTCCGCCATAGCCCATTCAGGGTTGTCTTTCAGCAGTTCGACGTACAGGCGGTTCAGGCGGCTGGTGGCCCTGATGTCGAAGGCGTTTTCGCTGATCTGACGAACAGTGCTGATGCCCGCCAGCGGCAGGAAGAAGCCAAAGTGGTCGGGAAAATCGTTGAAGGCACAGACGATCGTCTCGCCGCCGACCAGATCCTCGGCCTCGAAGTCCGCACCGTCCGTGGCCAGAATGAACTTGGCCTTCGCCTTGGTCGTCGCGGGGCTGGCCTTGAGGGCTGCCAGCGCCTGAGTCACCCGCCCGGTGTCGCAGGTCGAGACATGGATGTTGTTCGTCTGGAGAACGCCGCCAACGTCGGACTTGTTCGATGTGCCTGCCCGCAGACGCTTGATGGTCGTTGCCTTGTTGCCGAAGGCCTCCAGAAAAGCATACGGGAACTCTGCAGCGTCGAAAGGCTGTTCCGCCAGATCAGTGATGGCCTGTTCGATTTCTACGGCGTTCATGAGCGTGCAGCCACCCTGCTGCTATTGTTCTGTGTGGCAGTCATTCCCTATCTCGCCATTTTTCTGCTACCCACCGCATGGTGGCATGCGTGGCCGAAGACCGTTCAAGTTTACTATTGCGCCCGCGAACTCACCCGACGAGACCCATTGGTTCGACTCCAGCCCCGTCACCCAGCATCACTGACAGCTCCCAATCGGCTCCTCACAGCCGAGCCCCGATTCGGGAGAGTCGGCACATGGTCAAATCAGCCTCGAGAAGGATGCTGACAACCATGGAAGCCCAAGAATGTTTTGCGTACTTGTTGCGTACAGCAACCCCATCACGATTTTCAAAAATCGTGCAATTAATTGATTTTATTGGGATTTACATGGTGGGCGGTACTGGTTTCGAACCAGTGACCTCTGCCGTGTGAAGGCAGCGCTCTACCCCTGAGCTAACCGCCCGTCAGAAACCGCTGGCCTGACAGGAGCTTGCGGGCTTGCCGCAAAGCGGAAAATTCTACACGAAATCCAGGCGCGACGCAGACGTCAACACACGCGGCGCCGTGCCGACGCACCCCGCCAAGCGCACCCGCACGCGTTCCAACGCCCACGCTCAGGCCTTCACCACCCGCCACACGCATGGCTTGCCGGCTGCCTTGTCCAAATCGTTCAAGTAGGCCTCGTGCGCCTGCGCTTCCTCGGCGCTGGCGCGGATTACCTTCAGCACCGACGCGTCGAACGCGGCCGCGCCCGCACCGCGCGCGTCAGCCTCACCGCCATCGTCGAAATCGATGGCAAGCGCGTCCTGGCCGCGCGTCATGGCCAGCCACACCTCGGCCAGCAGTTCGGCGTCGAGCAGTGCGCCGTGCAGCGTGCGGTGCGCGTTGGAGATGCCATGACGTTCGCACAGCGCATCCAGCGAATTGCGCTTGCCGGGATACAGTTCGCGCGCGTACAGCAGCGAATCGGTGACCTTGGCGCAAAGTTCCTCGAATGGCGGAAGACTCGCGCGCGCCAGCTCGGCGGTGAGGAAACGCGTGTCGAACGCGGCGTTATGGATGATGACCTCGGCATCCTTGACGAAATCGACCAGTTGCTGGGCGATGTCGGCGAAGTGGGGGTGGCCGGACAGGAACTCGGTGGTCAGACCGTGGATGCGCAAGGCATCCGGGTCGCTGTCGCGGTCGGGATTCAGGTACAGATGAAGACGGTTGCCGGTGATGCCGCGATTCACCACCTCTACGCAACCCAACTCCACCACGCGGTGGCCGTCCGCAGGATCGAGACCCGTGGTTTTGGTATCGAGCACGACTTGGCGCATGGAAATTCCTCCGCTGTTCACGCGCCACATGCGGCACATGGCGCACCAATGCAATCGCCATGCCGTCGCGTGAAGAAATTACTTTTCAATTCTACCGCGCGCCACTCGTTCCCATACCGCGCCTGACCTGCTCGACCCCCAGGTTGGCCAGCTGATCGGCGCGTTCATTTTCCGGGTTGCCCGCATGGCCGCGCACCCAGCGCCACGACAGGTCGTGCCGCGCCACCAGGGCATCGAGCTCGCGCCACAAGTCCGCATTCTTGACCGGCTTTTTGTCGGCCGTGCGCCAGCCGCGGCGCTTCCAATTCGCCAGCCATTCAGACATGCCCTTCTGAACATATTGCGAATCCGTGTGCACGAGCACGAGGCAGCGCCGCTTCAAGGCCCTGAGCGCCTGGATGACCGCGGTCAGTTCCATGCGGTTGTTGGTGGTATCGACCTCGCCGCCGAACAATTCCCGTTCGTTGCCGCCCTGGCGCAGCAGCGCGCCCCAGCCGCCAACGCCGGGATTGCCCTTGCAGGCGCCATCCGTCCAGATATCGACCCGCGATTCCGCCGCGGGGGATAGGCCGGGGGCATCCGCACGCTTTCCATCACCAGTCACAGAGGCTTCCTTCCAAACTGCGCGCCGCCGGTGGCGACCGCGCCCTGGCGCACGGGTTTCTTGCGCTTCTTCCACCGCGG
>SCQX01000080.1 GCA_004298545.1 Candidimonas sp.
GCGATCGGCCCGTACACGCCCTGGCTGCCTTCCTTGATATGCTTCGTGAGAAGCGCGGCGACGTCGGCCTCGCCCTGGCGTTTTTTCGCCACTTCCGTGTAGGCTGGGCCGATGATTTTCTTGTCGACACCGTGACAGGCAAGGCAGCCGTTCTTGGTCAGGATTTGATTGACTTGGGCAAAATCCGGCGCGGCGGTTGCGACGTTTCCCAAGGCGGCCAGGGAAACGCAAAGAGCTAAGGCAGTCGGTTTCATTTACGAGGTCTCCATCGGTCGATCGAGCCATTACATCATGAACCGTCGGCGGTCTTGATGATGGCCACGGGCGTCATAGGCCTTCCTTCGGAAAATTCCTAGCCAGGTCTAAGACTTCGCTGATTCTCTCATATTCACCGATACGCTAGACTTTTCCCGTATCGAGTTTGTCGAAGGAAGCGAAATGAGACCGTCACGTGCCACCTGTCGAGCGGAGAACGGTATGGTTGCCACCGCCCATTATCTAGGGTCGGATGCGGCACTCGATGCGCTCAAGCGTGGCGGGACGGCGGTCGATGCCGCAATTGCCGCCGCATCCACGATGAGTGTGGTCCTGCCCCATATGGTTGGCTTGGGCGGCGATGCTTTCTGGCTCATCTATGACGCGCAGTCGCGGAAGGTGCATGCAATAAACGGCAGTGGGCCGGCGGGCGCGCGAGTGACGGCGGCATGCTACGCGGGGGAAGACAGTGTCCCCCATCGCGGGCCGCGCGCTGCGATCACGGTTCCCGGCGCCGTCGACAGCTGGCGACTGGCCCATGAGCGCTACGGGCGTCTGACGATGCCTGAGCTCTTGACTCGGGCCATCACGTATGCGCGTGATGGCGCGCCGGTGAGCGCCGATCTGTCGAGCTGGATTGCAACGGATCGGGATACCCTCGCCGCCGACCCCGGCTCAACCGCCGTTTTTCTACGGGATGGCGCCGCGCCCGCGGCTGGCGCCCGTCTACGTCAGGAAGCTCTGGCGTCGACGCTCGAGCGCCTTGCGGATCACGGGTTGCGCACTTTTTACACACAAACTGGGCGTGGCATCGCCGCGTATCTCGCGGCGGCCGGAGGCTACCTCGACGCCACGGATTTTGCCGATTACCAGGCACACTGGGTCAATCCAATCACGACGCGTTACCGCGGCTACGAAGCCTACCAATTACCGCCGCCATCGCAGGGCGTGGCCGCCTCGATGATTTTGAATTTTCTCGATGGGCTCGACCTGGGCCGCTTCGAACCGGATTCATCCGGCTTCTATCACGCCTTGATTCAGGCCACGAAATGGGCGTTTCAAAAGCGTGACCGTTATCTTTGCGATCCGCGTTTCGGCGACATCCCGCTGTCGCGGCTGTTGGCGCCGTCTCTTGCGGCGGCCGAACGCGATCGCTGGCTGCAAGATCCCTTGCGGATGGTCGTCAGCCGCGCGTCGGGTGGCGACACGACCTTCATCTGCACAGCTGATGCTGAAGGTAACGCGGTAGGGCTGGTGCAGAGCCTGTACTTCGATTTCGGCGCCTGTGTCGCCGACCCTGATTCAGGTGTCGTCATGCAGAATCGGGGCAGCTTCTTTTCACTCGATCCGGCACATCCGAATGCGCTACGGCCGGGCAAGCAGCCCGCATCGACGCTCATGTCCGCGATGTTGCTCAAGGATGGCGACCCTTATCTCGTCTACGGCAGCCAGGGCGGTGAGGTGCAGCCTCAGGCACAGACGGCGCTGGTGACACGTATTGTGGACTTTGGCCTGGACGTGCAGGGCGCGCTCGACGCGCCGCGTGTGCTTTATGGGCGCACTTGGGGCGATGATGGCAGCAAGCTGTTGCTGGAGTCCAGCGCGCCGCAAAAAACGTTTGACGAATTGCGTGCTCGTGGCCACCCCGTTCAGACGGCCCAATGGCCACATACGCGCATGGGAACGGCCCAGGCCATACGCCTCAAGGGGCCGTGGTCGGAATTTTTCGAAGGAGGCGCGGACGTGCGCGGTGAAGGCATCGCGCTGGGATTCTGAACGACGACAGTACGCAATAGAACGTAATTCAAGGGAGTGAGACAACTATGGACGTAATCATTCGCAGGGCACGCGTGGACGATGAAAAGTCGCTCGTCGACATCGGTATCAAAGATGGCCGAATCGCCGTCATCGAAGAAGGCATTGTCGACAAGGGCACCACGGAAATCGACGCTGATGGCCGTGTTGCCCTGCCGGGCTTCATTGAACCCCACATGCATCTCGACAAGGCATTCCTGCATCGCAGGATGCCGGCGCGACGCGGCACACTCGACGAAGCCATTCGCATCACCGGCATCCTCAAATCCAAGCAGGAGCGCAATGATGTACTGGAGCGGTCTCGGCGCGTGCTCGACATGGCCATCGCCAGTGGAACGACACTCATCCGCGCCCATCCCGATGTCGACCCGATTCAAAGCCTGATCGGCGTCGAAACGGCGCTGCAGTTGCGCGAGGAATACCGGGACCTGATCGACCTGCAAATAGTCGCCTTTCCGCAAGAGGGAATCTTCAAGACGTCGGGCGTCGTCGAACTGATGAAAGAAGCGCTGGATCTGGGCGCCGATGTGGTCGGTGGTTGCCCCTACAACGAAATCAGTTGGGATGACACCAAGAAGCACGTCGACATCGTGTTCGAGATGGCCATGGCGCGCGATCTACCGGTCGATATGCACGTGGATTTCGCGGATGACGCCAGCGACCCGCGTTTCACGTCGGCGGAGTACATTGCGCACAAAACCATAGAAACCGGCTATCAGGGCCGTGTTTCGTTGGGCCATGTCACCAGTCTCGCGGCGCTCGGGCACAAGGCGCTCGCGCCGCTGGTCGACCTTCTGCGCGAGGCTGGAATCACGATCGTCACGCTGCCGGCGACCGACGTTTATCTCAGCGGGCGCAACGACGAAATGAACCAGCGCCGGGGGATCACGCCAGTGCGTGCACTGCGTGATGGCGGCGTCAATGTCGCCTATTCGTCGAATAACATTCGCAATGCGTTCACGCCGTTCGGCAAGGCCGACCCCCTGGTGATCGGCAACATGCTTGCCCATCTGATCCAGTTCGGCATTCCCGAGCATCAGGCGGAGATTCTGAGGATGAGTACGACAAATGCGGCACGCGCCGTAGGCATCAACGATGACTACGGTTTGGCGCCCGGCAAACCGGCGGACTTGATGATTCTCGATACGCGCGTGGTGGCTGACGCGCTCCTCGACATCCCCGCTCGCTGTTGGGTATTCAAGCGAGGGCGGATTGCGGCGGTAACGACGCATGAAACCACGATATGCCATTCAGCCGCGCATCACGGCGGCGCCGCCGTGAACCTTCATTCCGCGGTCGCCAATCACGCGTGAGTGCCGTTCGATCGCACCGTCTCGTGACCATTAGAGAAGAAAACCGCACGGACCCAGAGGAGAATATCGTGAGAAAACCACCTGCCGAAGTTGTCGCATCGCTGCTGGCCGCCACTACCGTATTCATCGGCCTGCCTCCTTATAACCTGCCACCCTGGGCAATATTCATTTCGTGGGCGGCCACGTTCGCGATTGGTGGACCGACCTTCGGGAATATGCGGAAGCTGTGGCTGACCATGCCGATTGGCTCCATTGCGGCATGTTCGATCGTAATCGGGTTCAAGTGGTCGGGGCAGTTTCTGATAGGCGGCGGCGCGATTGCCGCGCAGTGCGTCATCCTTTTCTGCCTGAATGGTTTGATGATGTCACTGGGCCGCTTCCGGCCGATCAATTTCGTACCGGGTATGTTTTTCGGTTTCGCAACCTACTTTGCGACGTTGTTTGGTGGCTTCGGGCCGGCGGCGGGCAACCTGTTGGTCGCGTTGGTCGCATGCATAACCATGAATGCACTCGGACCCATCTACGCCTGGCTGACTGCCAATCTTTCGACGCATCACCATCAGCGGGAGGCGGAACCACCCGCCGTGGATCAGCGTCCGGTGGCCCCCAACGGCACGGTTGTCTCAGAGTAGCTTCAACAGCGCCCGCGCGGCGGCTTCCGACGACCCGGGGTTCTGGCCGGTCACCAGAAGCCCGTCGACTTCCACATGCGACTGCCAGTCCGCGCTTCGTGTGTAGTTGCCGCCTTTTGCCTTGATCTCGTCTTCCAGAAGGAAGGGGACGACGCGGGTCAGGTCGACCGCGTCCTCTTCCCCATTGCTGAAGCCGGTGACGGTCTTTCCGTCGAGTAGCGGGCGCCCGTCGGGCCGTTTGACGTTGAGGAGCGCGGCCGGCGCGTGGCAGACGGCCGCGACCGGCAGGCGGGCCCTGACCGCCGCCTCGATCAGCGCGATCGAGGTGTCGTTCGTTACCAAGTCCCACAGCGGGCCATGTCCGCCGGGATAGAACACGGCGTCGAAATCTTTGATGGCGACGTCGGCCAGCTTCCTGGTGCCGGCCAGTTTCGCGCTTGCTTGGGCGTCGGCGGTGAAGCGGCGCGTGGCATCGGTCTGGGCGGCGGGGTCGCTGCTTTTCGGATCCAGCGGCGGTTTGCCGCCATTTGGCGAAGCCAGGGTCACCGCCGCGCCAGCGTCGATGAACACATAGTAGGGCGCCGCCAGTTCTTCCAGCCAAAAACCCGTTTTCCTGCCGCTGTCGCCCAGGGTGTCGTGCGATGTGAGAACAATGAGAATCTTTTTCATCGGTATGCGATCCGTTTCTGGATAGTCGATATGCCTATGATAGCAAGGACCAGCGCGCGGGCTCACAGGCGGCCCTCGCCGCAGGACGGCATGCGGTCACCGCTGCTTTTCGATGGGGTGTGCTATAAGCGTGAATGAATGGGAAGCATCATGGGTAGGGAATATGTGAACGAATCCCGAATCCCGTCATTCGCCGCTTCGGCACACCGCCTCGGCGTACCACTGTCAATGAGAAAAATGGAGAGGACATGCAACTACACCGCAGAACGCTAAAGCTGATCCCGATGCTGGCAATCGTATTCAGCCTCGCTGCGCCGTCGGCATTCGCGGCGGAAGTCGGCAAGGTGGTGCTGGCGAAGCAATGGGGCATAGGGTCGCTGAACTTCATCGTGATGGAGCACCAGAAGCTCTACGAAAAAGCGCTTGCCGCCGAGCATGTGGGCCACCCGGTATCCGTGCAGTGGGTCAAGTTCGCGGGCGGGGCGATGATGAACGATGCCATGTTGTCGGGCAACCTGAATTTCGCCATGGCGGGCATTCCACCGCTGTTGACCATGTGGGACAAGACGCGCGGCAATCTCAAGGTAATGGGCGTGAGCGCGGCGAATTCAATGCCGATGCTGCTCAACACACGCAATCCCGCTGTCAAGACGCTTGCCGATTTCAGCGAGAAAGACCGTATCGCGCTGCCCGGTGTCAAGGTATCGATTCAGGCGATTTTGCTGGAAATGGCGGCGGCGAGAGCCTTTGGCGAGGCGAACTATGCCAAGCTCGACCCCTTGACGGTAACCCAGTCGCACGCGGACGGCATGGCCCAAATGCTGGCGGGGCGGTCCACGATAAACAGCCACTTCACCTCGCCGCCCTACACTTATATGGAACTCGAACACCCGGGCGTGCACACGGTGCTCAACAGCTACCAGATACTGGGTGGCCCCGCCACGCTGAACGTGGTTTACACCACTACCAAATTCCGTTCGGAGAATCCGAAGGTCTACGCCGCTTTCCTGAAGGCCTTCAAGGAAGCAACCGAATTCATCGAACACAACAAGGCGCAGGCCGCCGACATCTACCTCGACGTCACGCAAGACAAGTCGCTCAGCAAAGCGCAGCTGCTCAAGATTCTGCAGGACCCCGACGTTCGCTACACCATGACGCCCGAGCGCACGATGAAAGTCGCGCGCTTCATGCACAAGGTGGGGCGCATCAAGACGGAGCCGAAATCCTGGAAGGACATGTTCTTCCCCGACGTGGCTCACTTGGCGGGGAGCTGATCCTGCGATCCGGGAAGCTGACCCTGCGATCTTCCCCGACGTGGCCCGCCCGGGTGACCGATTTCCGGGCCTTTTCCGGCGCGGATCACCTGGCGGGGGCCGATTACGCGAGAATTCGGGACGTCAGCCGGAATTGCGCAGCCCGGCGGCGATGCCGTTGATGGTCATGTGTATGGCGCGCTGATTGCGTGATTCCCGCCCGTCGGCGCCGCGCGTCGAGGCTTTCCCGGAACGCGCGCGCCGCAACAGCTCCACCTGCAGGTGGTTGAGCGGGTCGATGTACGCGAAACGTTCGGCAAGCGCGGCGCGCAGCGGTTCGTCACGAGCCAGTAGATCGTGGCCCGTGACCGCTCTGAAAACTTCCAGCGTCGTGCGATATTCGGCCGCTATGCGGGTGAAGACCTGTTCGCGCAACGCCGGGTCGTCAACCAGACCGGCATAGGCGCGGCCAATGGTCAAGTCGGTTTTCGACAGAACCTGTTCCATGTTGGACAGCAGCACCCGAAAGAAGGGCCAGTCGCCCGCCATGGCTTGCAGCTTTCGCAGGCGCTGGTCTTGCGTCAGCGTGTCATCGGGCCCGCCTTCCCGCAGATAGCGCGTCAGGGCCGTGCCGACGCCGTACCAGCCCGGCAACGGCAGGCGGCACTGCGCCCAGGAAAACGACCAGGGAATGGCTCGCAGGTCTTCGATGTGCCGCAAGGCCTTGCGCGAGGATGGACGGGAACCGATGTTCAGACCGGCAATCTCGCGAATCGGCGTCGAGGCGAAGAAGTATTCCGTGAACCCCTGGGTGCCATAGACCAGATCGCGGTAGGCCTGGCGCGCACGGTCGGAAATCCAGGCCATCGTCTCGCCATACCGTGCGGTATGGTCTTCCGCTCCGTCTGCAGCCGATGCCCCAGCCGCCAGGCTTGCCTGCAGCGTGGCGGCGACGAATAGTTCCAGATGCCAGCGCCCGACTTCCGCGTCTTTATAGCGCCCCTGTATGATTTCACCCTGCTCGGTCAGGCGAATCTGGTTGTTCACGGTGCCCCGAGGCTGCGACAGGATGGCGTCGTAGCTGGGGCCGCCGCCGCGGCCCACCGAGCCGCCACGCCCGTGAAACAGACGCAGGCGCGTGCGATGTTTTTTGAAGACGTCCGCCAGGCGCCGCTCGGCCAGATGTAGCGACCAATTCGACGTCAGGTAGCCGCCATCCTTGTTGCTGTCGGAGTAGCCCAGCATGACCTCCTGGATGCCGCGTTGCGTGTGGCGTACGCGGCTGGAGACCTCGGGCAGCGCCAACCAGGCATCCATGATGTCGGGGCCACATTCCAGATCGCGTATGGTCTCGAACAGCGGCACCACCATCAGCCCATCCCGTGGTGTGCCGTCGCCCTCGCCGGGGGAGATCAACCCGGTTTCCCGCTGTAGCACCAGCACTTCCAGCAGATCACTGAGCGCCTCCGTGTGAGAGACGATGGACTGGCGGATGGCGGCGGCGCCGAAACGGCGGCGGCAATCGGCCGCCATCCGCAGAATGTCGAGCTCCCTCGTGGTTTCCGCCGAGTAGCCCATCCACGGCGACACCATCGGGCGCGCCTCGCGTAATTCCTGACGCAGCACCCGCACGCGGTCGGCCTCGGGCAACCGCGCGTAGCGCACCAGCTTGCCATCGAGCATGACGCGCGCGCGATGCATCAATTCGTCGAGCACGCGTTCATGGACGTCGGACGTCTGGCGAAGATCGACGGTTGCCAGATGGAACCCGAAAATCGCTACCGCCTGGAGCAGGCGCGCCAGGCGCAGGCACGCAATCGGCGCGCCGTGATGCGCGTCCAATGACTCGCGCATGACGTTCAAGTCCGCGGTTAGTTCCGTGGCCGCGCCGTACGGAGCGGCTTCGTAAACCGTGCGGCGGGTGAGTGGACGGCCGAGCAGGCGGGTTGCCGTGGCGGCGAGGCGCGCATGGACCGCGATGCAGACGCGGCGATACGGCTCATCCGCACGATGGGTGGACGGATCGCGGCTGCTTGCCGCCAGTTCGGCGAGGGCTGGTGTGCCCCCCATCAGCGATTGGGAGACTGACAGTTCCGCGCCAAGCGATCGCACTTCTTCCAGATAATGGCTCAGGACGTGAGCGCATTGGCGCAGCAGGGCCTGTTCCAGCGTGGTGGCATCGACATTCGGATTGCCGTCACGATCTCCGCCAATCCAGCTTCCCATGCCGACGAAGGGCGGCAGCGGTTCATTGACCACGTCGAAGGCGCTGCGAGGCTTGCGCAGCAGCGCTGCCATGTCCAGGTGCAATTGCGGCAAAGTGCTGAAGAACGTGCTGGTGTAGTAGGAAAGCGCATTGTCGATCTCGTCGAGCACCGTCAGTTTGCTGTCGCGCAGCATGCGCGTCTGCCACAGCGTGGCAATCAGGCCCAGGAGTCGGGCCCGCATGTGCGCCGGGTCCGCGGCCGCTTGCGAGGCATCCATGAGGCGCAGCTGGTCGGCGATGGCGCGATGCAGATCAAGCGTGCTCTTGCGCTGGACTTCGGTGGGGTGGGCCGTGAGCACCGGAACGATGCAAGCCGCCGCCAGCTGCCGGCGAATTCGGGCATTGCTCATGCCGGACGCTCTCAGGCTGGCAACCGCATGCTCCAGGCTGCCCGCGACGGCGGCACCCGCGTTTTGCCGCAGCAGCCGCTGGCGGCGCGTCTGGTCGCGATCTTCGGCAATGTTGCTGAGATGCAGGAAATAGCTGAACGCGCGCGCCACCGAAATGGCCTCGTCGTCTCCCAGGCGGTGTATCCGCCGTTCCATCGGTTGACCGCCGCGGGCCAGCCCCTCGCGGCGAAATTTCACGGCCGCGCGCCGCAGTTTTTCAATGGCGTCATAGACGGCGCCACCGTCACACTCGCGAATCACCTCTCCCAGCGTACGGCCCAGCAGGCGGATGTCTTGTCGCAATGCAGAAATGGGTTCGGTTGGGGCGGTGGGTGTCACGAAGTCCTCTATAGGCGCGAGTTTCGAATGGCGTCGCAATGTGTTTGCGGCGCCGGCGTAGGGGCCCCATCATAATCGATCAGAAACTGTGCGATAGGCCGATGCGGAGGTCGGACTGGCGATTATTCCCCGATGGCGTGAAGCTGTAACCTATCACCGCATAGGTACCCGCGGATGCCACGAGGTAGTCTCCCGACACGTATATCTGCGTGCGTTTGGACAGTGAATACACCAGTGCAGCGCTCATCTGGTTCCAGCGTGTCGCTTCGAAACGCGTGTGCTGGTAGCCGAGCACGCCTTGCAAGGCGGAGGTGATATCGTATGTGCCGCCGGTTTCATAGACAGTCATCGCGGACGATGCGCCGTCGACCCCGTGAATGGTGGTGTAAGTCACGTTACCGGCCAGCGTCAGGCGACCGAACGCATAGCTGGCCCTGGTAGCCAGCGTATCCAGCTTGTCGACCGTCAGGGGCGTCGTGTCGTACAGATCGACGACGCCGCCATTCGGCAAGACAGTTGCCACGGGTCGGCCCAGGAACGATGTGACACCGATCTGGGCGTATGGGTCGAGCGCTGTCTGGTTGAGCTGCGTGTACGCGACACCGACGTTGAGGGGCCCGTCGGCATAGCGCGCGCCCAGACTCCAGCCGCTACCGTTGTGAAAATCGTTGCCTCGGTTGCTGAACGCATACATGGCGCCGACACTGAAGCCGCCGACGCTGACACTGGAGAACTTGATGGAGTTGTCGAACCAGTCGCCCGCGGTGCGATCGAAATCGCCCTGGTGCAGGGCATAGCCACTTCCGAAAGC
>SCQX01000081.1 GCA_004298545.1 Candidimonas sp.
TCGTAGAACTCGAACTTGTTCTCGTCGTTGTGGAAGCCATGGCCTTCGTTGTCTTTCACCAGGTAATCCACATCGACGCCGCGTTGCTTCAGCGCCGCCACCATCTGGTCGCTTTCCGCTTTGTTGACGCGCGGATCATGCGCGCCCTGCGCGATGAACAACGGCGTCTTGATCCGGTGGGCGTTCAACGCGGGCGAGGTGGCCACGAGGCGCTCGCGATCGCGCTCCGGGTCGCCGACCATGCGGTGCATTTTTTCCAGCATCGGCTTCCAGTAGGGCGGGATGGTGTTCATGAACGTCAGCAGGTTGGATACGCCGACATAATCGATCGCAGCCGCGTATAGATCGGGCGTGCCGACGATGCCCGCCAGCGTGGCATAACCGCCGTAGCTGCCGCCGTAGATGGCGATGCGCGCGGGGTCGGCAATGCCTTGGTCGACGAGCCAGTGCGCGCCGTCGGTCACGTCGTCTTGCATGGCCAGGCCCCACTGCCCGAAGCCTGCCTCCCAGAATTGCCGGCCGTAACCGGTGGAACCGCGGAAGTTCATTTGCAGTACGGCGTAGCCACGGTTTGCCAGAAACTGTACTTCGGGGTTGAACCCCCAGTGGTCGCGCGCCCATGGCCCGCCGTGGGGGTTGATGACGCAGGGCAGGGCACGCGCCTCGCGCCCGGGCGGCAGCGTCAGATAGCCGTGGATGGTGAGCCCGTCGCGCGCGGTGTACGTGATGGCGCGCATGGGCGCCATGTCGGCCGCCGGCAGCGCCGGGTTGATTTCCGCCAGTTTGTCGAGCGTGCGGTGCCGCGCGTCGTAGAGGTAGCGCGAACCGGGGGTGCGGTCGTTGTACGCCGCGACAATGAATTTGCTTTCGTCACGCGAGCCGCTCTGGAGTGTGATCTCATAACCCGGCAGGCGGCTGCCAATGTCTTCGTGGCGGCGCGCCGCCAGGTCGTCGAAGAAGTGAATATGCGGCCGGTCCGTGCTGTACGAGGCATCCGTCAGAACCTTTCTCAGGTGCGAATAGCCGGCGCCGTCGAGGTCCACGTCGCCTGCCTCGTAAATGACCCGTTCGTCATCCGGCTGGTCCGGGTCGATGGTGACCAGCGCCAGGCGGTCGCGCCCGCGATTGCTCAGCGCGTACAGCCCCTGGTTGTCGAAGGTGAAGAACAGTGGCCCGACGGTTGTGCGGAAATCCGTCTGGATGAGCGGGCGGAACGGTTGCGATTCATCATCGCGGTAGAGCACCGTGGTATTCAAGCCGTCGCTGGCGACCGCCGCCCGTATGCGGCCGTCGTGGTCGGCCTGCCAGCCGACGATGTTTCCGGGGTTCTCCGCGACCGGGTCCAGTGTGCCATCGCGCAGGTTGGCGCGGTAGACATCGAATACTTCGGCGCGGCGCTTGTTGTGGCTGATCAGAATGTGGTCCGGATCGTCCGGGAGATCATCCTGGACCCCCGCGCGCACCCCCGGGAATGGCGTCAGATCGGTGATCGCCCCGCTGACGGTGTCGACGGCGACTACATGAAAGTTCTCGTCGCCGTTGAAATCCTTTTCGTACAGGACGGTATGGCTTCCTTTCCAGAAGAAGCCACTGACGTCGCGCGCGGTTTCGGCGGTGAGACGACGCGGCGTGCCCGTGGGGGTACTGCCGTCGAGGGCTTGGATGAAGATGTTCATGCGTGCCGGATTTCCATCGATGGCCACCGGTTCCATGAAGGCCAGGGTGGCGCCATCGTCGGACAGGCGGAATGATCCGCGATCCGGGTTGCGGAAGAAGTCGCGAATGGGGTAGCGAGCTGGAGCGCGCCCCGCGGCCGATGAGGGGTCGGTCAGGGAAAGCGCGACGAATCGACGTAAGTGGATCGATGGAATGGAAAGCACGGTGAAAACTCCTTTGGCTGCCATAGCTATTACTATATCCAACTCGCGTCCGTTTTTTCACCAGGATGAGTCATGCCTTCACAGCGCTTGCGCATCGTATTCCTCGACCGCGAAACGATTTCCCCGCAAACCGTGCTGCGGCCGGCCTCATTTCCCAACGAGCTGGTGGTGCATCAGCACACCAGCGCCGGGCAAGTTGCGGCACGCATCGCCGACGCCGATATCGTGATCACCAACAAGGTCAGGCTCGATCGGAATGCACTCCTGGGCGCCGCGAGACTGCGTATGGTGGCGGTGGCGGCAACGGGCACCGACGTGGTCGACCTGCCGACCTGCGCGGCGCGCGGCATCGTGGTGTCCAATGTTCGCGGCTATGCGGCAAATACCGTGCCCGAACATA
>SCQX01000082.1 GCA_004298545.1 Candidimonas sp.
CAGATATTGCGCAAGTGTTGCTGGGCGAGGGCGGTTGCCGCCGCCCCGGTCGATGTGCCGATGACCGCGCCCGGCTTGCCGGCAAAGGAATTCGTCCCCCAGGGCCGCGACGCGATGTCGATCGCGTTTTTGAGCACCGCGGGGATGGAGCGGTTGTTCTCGGGAGTTACGAAGAGCACCGCGTCGGCATCGCGCACGTCGTTCTTGAGGCGCTGATAGGTGGCCGGATAGTTGGCGTCCAGGTCACGGTTATATACCGGCAGGTCGTCGAGCCGCACGTAATGGAAGGCGGCGCGCGCGCCGGCAAGCTTCTCGAGCGCCCGTGCGAGTTTCCTGTTGATGGACGTCTTGCTCAGGCTGCCGACGAGTACCGCAATTTGGGGGTGTTGTTTGCTCACGATGTGTGGGTTGGTATTTGCGTGTTGTAGTCCGGCCGTCACGGTGTTCCGACATACTGTGGCGTGCCGTGATGGCTGCGGGGATCGTTCATTCTAACCCCGCTCCAGCGAGGCGATGAGCGTCGCAACGGTATCCTCAATGATCAAGCGCTTGTCCTCGGACAACGACCAGAACCGGCTTTGCGCGATGCTCGTGAACGGCCAGCGGCTCATTTGCGCTGCCGTTACATCGGCCACGGTTGCGTTGGATGGCTCGGGCAGGCCAGTCAATGTTGCGGTGGACTCCATCGGGCCGATGCCCTGGCCCAGCCACACCGCGTTGACGCGCAGCGCGTCGGCCAGTTTGAAAATGTCTTTCGCCGTTTCCCGGTTCTTCGTTTCGTAATTGGCAATGGCGCTTTGCGACAGGCCGCAGGCCCTTGCCAGCGAGGCCTGGGTGAAGCCCCGCAGCTGGCGGGCGTGGCGGAGGCGGTCGGCAAACTTGTTCACATTCGTGATTGAATGATTAAACGCAATCACGTTGGTGATAAGTTAAATTACATTTGTGATATTCTGATAAGATGAGCTTCGTCCTTTCCGTGCGCCGCCGGCAGAGCTTCCCATGGAATTCCACCCCACGATCGTCCTGTTCATTCCTGGTCATGGCGGCCCTTTGGGCGCGCAATTACCGTCGGATGTTGAGCCGGGGCTGCGGGAGTGCGGGTTCGTCGTGCGCGCATGCCGAGATCTGCTGCGGTTGCCCGGCGGCCTTGCCGAGGCCGGCGCAATGGCGTGTCTCGTTCTCGATGGAACGCCGAACCAGAACTGCCAGGCGGCGTCGTACGTGCGTACGTTCGAACCGGGTCTGGGTATCGTGGCCATGGTGCCGTCGCTGAACGAGAACCTGTTGATGCAGGTGTTGCGCAGCGGCGCCGATGCCTACTGTCCGCGCGGGGTCACGGTCATGTTTCTGGCAACTGTCGTGTCGACCGTGTTGCGGCGCGCGTATCCGCCAGACGCACGCGAGGCGGCGCCGGGCTGGTCGCTGGAAGAACAGGGGTGGGTGCTGGTTTGTCCCGGCGGGTTGGCGGTCGCCCTGACGACCGGCGAACGCGCGTTTCTCGATGCGTTGTTGAATGCGCCCGGCATGCGCGCGTCGCACGGCGACCTGGCTGCGGCGGTCGATGCCGCTTACGGTGTTGCCGCCGAAGGGCGCGGCGGAAGACAGCTTGGGTTGCTGGTCAGCCGCATGCGAAAAAAGTTCCACGCACGGGGTGCCGTCATGCCGCTGCGCTCGGTGCGCGGTTGGGGCTACATGTTCGCGCAGGGCGCGCGTTTGCCGCGGGTCGTCAATTGATGCGCATGCCTGGCCGCGCACCCGGCCAGGGCTCCAGAATGTAGATGCCGCCGTCGACTTGTTTGTCATGGTGGCTGGCCGCCAGCACCATGCCTTCGGAAACGCCGAAGCGCATCTTGCGGGGCGCCAGGTTGGCGACCAATACGGTCAGTTTGCCGATCAAATCTTGCGGTGAGTAGGCCGATTTGATACCCGAGAACACCTGGCGCGGGCGGCCTTCGTTCACATCCAGGCTCAGGCGCAGCAGCTTGTCGGAACCCTCGACGGCGCTGCAATCGACGATCTTGGCGATGCGCAGGTCGATTTTGGCGAAATCGTCCATCTGTATGGTGGCGGAAATTGCTTCGCCGCCGGGCGCCGATGCCGCCGTGCCCGCAGCGTCCGCCCCACCCGCGGCGTCCGCCTTTTCGAACAGTGCGTCGAACAGCTTGGGGTCGACGCGCTGCATGAGGTGTTTGAACGGCGCGATGTGCGCGGGCAGGACGGCCGCGTCGGCCCAGCAATAGCTGTCGCCCTCGCCGAACAGTTCGCCGGCCACGCGGCGGCTCAACGCGGGCAGCACGGGCGCAAGCATGACCGTCAGCGCCTTGAAGCCGGCCAGGGCGCGCGAACAGGCGTCTTGCAGCGCCGCCTTTTGCGCGGCGTCGGCCGTGCGGATGCCTTTGGCTTTGACCCACGGCTGGGCTGTGTCGAACGCCTGGTTGATGTCGTCGGCGCAGGCCATGATGCGGCGCACGGCACGGCTGTAATCGCGTGACTCGAACAGTTCCTGCACGCTGCGCGCCGTGTCCGACAACGTTGCGCGCAGGGCGTCGGTATCGCCGGCGTATCGCAGTTCGCCGTCGAAGTGTTTGGTGATGAAACTTGCCGCGCGGCTGGCAATGTTCACGAATTTGCCGACCAGGTCGCTGTTGATGCGTGTGGTGAAATCGGTGGCGACGAAATCCACGTCCTCGACGTGCTGGTTGAGTTTGGCGGCGAAGTAGTAGCGCAACCATTCCGCGTCCATGCCGATTTCCAGGTAGCGCAGGGGCGAGATGCCAGTGCCGCGGCTTTTCGACATTTTTTGTCCGTTCACCGTGACGAAGCCGTGCACGTTGATGCCATCGGGCGTCTTGCGGCCCGCGAACTTCAGCATGGCGGGCCAGAACAGCGCGTGGAAGTAGACGATGTCCTTGCCGATGAAGTGCACTTGTTCGGTCGCGCCGGCAGGGTCGATCAAGTGGTTGAAGTCGAGGCCCGCTTTCTCGCAGTAGGCCTGCAGCGACGCAAGATAGCCGACCGGCGCATCCAGCCATACATAGAAGAATTTGCCGGGCGCATCGGGAATTTCTATGCCGAAGTACGGCGCGTCGCGCGAGATATCCCAATCGTCCAGGTGCGCGTCGCCGTCCGCCGCGCGGCCGAGCCATTCCCGCGTCTTTGCCTGTACCTCGGGCTGCAGGTGCTGCTCTCCCTGGCCGTTGACGCCCGTCGTCCACTCACGCAGGAATGCGACGCAGCGCGGGTCGGAGAGCCGGAAGAAAAAATGTTCCGACGACTTGAG
The DNA here is from genome assembly GCA_004298545.1 of Candidimonas sp. Taxonomy (GTDB): domain Bacteria; phylum Pseudomonadota; class Gammaproteobacteria; order Burkholderiales; family Burkholderiaceae_B; genus SCQX01. Next base: position 3,281 of record SCQX01000082.1, read on the forward strand.
CACGGGCGTCGTGTGGGTCAGGGTGGAATACGGGCCGATGAGGTCGGTAGGCGCGTAGACCGCGCCACAGTTCTCGCACGCGTCGCCGTACTGGTCTTTCGCGTGACAGCGCGGGCACTCCCCCTTGATGTAGCGATCGGGCAGGAACATGCCCTTGATCGGGTCGTAGAACTGCTCGATGGTCCGCCGGGCGATGAAGCCGGCGCTCTTCAATTGGCGGTAGATGGCGCGTGAGAGCGCGATATTCTCGGGGGAATCGGTAGAGTGCCAGTGGTCGAAACCGATGTGGAAGCTGGCGAGATACCGCGGCCGTTCGCTGGCGTAGCGCGCCACCAGTTCGCGCGGGGTGATGCCCTCGCTTTCCGCCTTCAACATGATGGGGGCGCCATGCGCGTCGTCGGCCCCGACGAAGTACACGGTGTGCCCGGCCATGCGCTGGCAGCGTACCCAGATGTCGGCCTGGATGTATTCGAGAATGTGCCCGAGGTGAAACGAACCGTTGGCGTAGGGCAGGGCGGTGGTGACGAAGATTGTGCGTGGCATGGGTGTTGGCCGCGATGGCGGGCAGTGGGTCGGGCGCCGCGTCGCGCGGTGCCAAGCCATCCATTTTAGACGGTCGCCCGCGGGGGCCTGCCGCCGCGGCGCGCCAGCCGATGATGGCGCGCGATTGCGTAGCGCCGATTGTGCGCCGCTAACGGAACGTTACGACTCGTTGCGAACAGTGGGAAAATGGTTGACCGCGGCGCGCTTCAATGAATTTCGCGCATCTCGACATCGACGACGTCTTTGTTTTTGAAGGAATTCTTCGACGTTGGCGTATGTCGCCGCTGGTCCCAATAGGCCTTGACGCCGAATGGACGCCCCTTGATGCGGGCCACCACGTAGAGCACACCGATTGCAATGGCCGTGGAAATCATGAAAATGACTGCCATCAGCATGCCGAATACGGCAAGCACGAGTAGAAGTAGACCCCGAAGTAGTTGATTGAATGTGTTCATTTCGTAATATGGATACCATCTCCGGAGAAAGCGTGCGCCAATCCGTTATCCTTGCACTTTGGCCGCGCCGCCAATTTTCCGGATGAGAAGTCGTTAGCCATGAACCCGAACACTGAACAAATACGCGCCGCGCTTGCGGAAGTCACTGACCCAAGAACTGAATTGCCCCTGGAGATTGCCGACGACGGCTTGCAGGTTGCCGATACTGGCAACGGTACTGCCCTCTCCATCACTGTAACCCTCGGCTATCCAATACACAATGGGCAGGCATTGCTGCGGAAACGGATTGAAACCGCGCTGGGGCCGCTGCGGGTCACGCTGAAAGATCTGACATGCCGCGTCGCCATTGCCGCCCACGTCGTGCAGAAGACGCTCTACCGCCTGCCCGGCGTGCGCAATATCGTTGCCATTGCGTCCGGCAAGGGCGGTGTGGGCAAGAGTACCGTCGCGGTCAATGTGGCGCTGGCGTTGATGGCCGAGGGCGCAAGCGTGGGCTTGCTCGACGCCGACATCTACGGCCCCAGCGTGCCCATCATGCTGGGCCTCTCGGGGCGCCCGAAAAGCCTCGACGGCAAAACGATGCTGCCCATGAATGGCCATGGTTTGCAGGCCAATTCCATTGGCTTCCTGATCGACAACGACGCGCCCGCCATCTGGCGCGGCCCCATGGTCACGCAGGCGCTGGTACAGTTGCTGAATCTGACCAGCTGGAACGATCTCGATTATCTTATCGTCGACATGCCGCCCGGCACCGGCGATATCGCCCTCACAATGGCGCAGAAGGTGCCGTTGACCGGGGCGGTCATCGTCACCACGCCGCAGGACTTGGCGCTGGCGGACGCGCGCAAGGGGCTGGTGATGTTCCAGAAGGTCGACGTTCCGGTTCTGGGGGTCGTCGAGAACATGTCCGTGCACATTTGTTCGAACTGCGGTCACGTCGAGCCAATTTTCGGCGAAGGCGGAGGACGCAATCTGGCGGAGGAGTTCAGGCTGCCCTGGCTGGGAGGCCTGCCACTGGTGATGTCTATCCGCACGCAGACGGATTCCGGCAATCCAACCGTCGTTGCCGAACCCGATGGCGAGATCGCCGCCATGTTCCACGAGGTTGCCAACAAACTCGCGGTCGGCGTGGCCAGGCTGCCGCTGGACCATGCCGGCAAGAAACCATCCGTGGTCGCGCGGGCGAAGTGATGCGCGCCTTGACCCATTCCAATGGTCAACGTCGGCGGGTCGGTCGCTAGTGCGGGCACGCCGCCCGCTGCTGGTTCTTCTGCTGGCCGGCGGCCTGACCGGGAACGCAATCGCGGCGGTGCCCGAAGTCATCATCGACCCTGGCGGCGTGTCGCCGGCGGCGCTGCGGGCCATCACCTCGGCGGTAGGCGTCATCACCAGACTGGCGGGCGATGAAGACGGCGGGGAGGTATCCCGCCTGCGGCGCCGCGCGCGCGACGCGGTAGTGTCCACATTGGAAACGCAGGGGTATTTTTCGCCACGGGTGACGCTGCAGGTCGGCCGCGACATCGGCGGCGAAACCTGGAACATCACCATCGTTCCCAATGCGCGCACGGTGGTCCGCGGCGTCGATCTTGCGTTCAGCGGTGGAATCGCAGCGCCCGCGTTTGCGCAGCGGCTCGAGGCACTGCGCAAGGCCTGGCCGTTGAAAGAAGGCCGGCCGTTCATCAATGAAGTCTGGAGCCGCGCAAAGGGCGATCTGCTCGATAGCGTGGCGTCGCGTGATTTTTATCTCGCGCGCATTACACGCTCCGAAGCGCGTGTGACGGCGGCCGACGCTCGAGCCGACCTGGGTGTGACGATCGACAGTGGCCCGCGCGTGCGTCTGGGCGAATTGCAAACCTCGGGTCTGAAGCGCGTGCCCGTGTCACTGGTCAAGCGCTACGTGAACTATGCGCCGGGTGACCCTTATCGCCAGCAGCAGCTCGACGACTGGCAGCAGGCGCTGCAGTCGACGTCGTTCTTTCGTGGCGCGTTCGTGACGCTCGACAGCGATGCGTCGCAGCGCACGGTGCTGCCGAACGGCGATGTGGAACTGCCCGTGCGGGTGCGCGTTTCCGAAGCGCCGGCACGCAGTGTGACCGGTTCGCTGGGCGTGGACAGCGACAACGGTGTGCGGCTTGAAGGGCTGTACCGGCAAAACATCGTGTTCGGGCTGCCCGTGTGGACCGAGACGGGCGCGGGCGTGGACCGGAATCAGCAGCGCCTTTTCTACGATGTTCACCTTCCCCCGACGGAAAGCGGGTACCGCGACAGCATCGGTACGCTGTATCAGCATTCCGACATCGAGGGCGTGGACAACAGCCGCCTGGCCGTGGGCTGGAAGCGCCGCCAGGAGCGGCACGACGCGGACAGCCGCGTCGAATACGAAACGCAATGGGCGCTGGTGGCGGCTTACGACAAGACGCGCCTGGCGGGAGCGCCGAGTTACGAGGTGCCGTCGTTGGTCGCCACGTGGGATTGGCTGCGGCGCGACGTCAACGACAAATACGATCCGCGCGAGGGCAACCTGGTCGACTTCAATGTGGGCGCGGGAGCCACGCTGGACCGTCGCGAGCCGTTTTATCGCACCAGCCTGCGCGTGCAGAAGTGGTGGCCCGTTGGCAGGCGCGACGTCTTCACGATGCGCGGCGAGATTGGCAAGGTATGGTCGCATACGCAGCGCCTGCCCGACGATTTCGGCTTTCGCACGGGTGGTGCCCGCACGATACGCGGTTATCGTTATTTAAGCATCGGCCTGCCGCGCGGGGATGCGACGATCGGCGCCCCGGCGCTATTCGTAGGCAGCGTTCAGTACACCCATTACTTGAATGAACATTTCGGCATCGAGACATTCGTCGATGCGGGCGATGCCGCGGCGTCGTTCGGCCAGATGCGGATGCGAGTGGGATATGGCGTGGGCGCCGTGGTGCGAACGCCCGCCGGCCCGTTCTCGGTGGACGTGGCCTACGGCCAGTACGATCATAGTGTACGGCTGGTATTTTCCATGGGTGTGGCGTTTTGAATGTCTTGTCGCGGTGGCTGCGGCGTATTGTCATCTGGACGGGCCCGGTACTGGTCCTGTTCCTGGCAGTCGTGTGCGGCTTTCTCTATTGGGCCGCGCGCTCGGCGCCGGGGGCGCGCTGGGTCGTGACGACGGCGGTGGAGGCCCTCGGCGGCCGGGTCGACGGCGTCACCGGCTCATTGTGGCGTGGCGTGAGCCTGGAGTCCCTGACGCTGGCCGGGGCCGGTTTTTCGCTGCGCGTCGCGGGTGCGCACCTGCGGGTCGACTGGCGTGACCTGGCGCGGCGTCGTCTGCATGTTCGCGATCTTTCGGCGGGCTCGATCAGCCTCGATCTGCAAGCGGCCGCGCACCCGCGAGACGAGAAAAAGCCGTTCGCGATGCCGGCTATTCCCATCGATGTCGTGGTGGATCGGCTGGCGGTGGGTCATTTCACCATGAATGAGAATGGCAAACCCGTTCCGGTGACGGCGGGCGCGCTCGATGCGGCGCTGTCGCTGACGGACGGCAAAGCGCGGCTCGCGCTGCGGAGTCTTGCGGTGATCGGCGCGGATTTCACCGCGCGGGCCCATGGCGGGGTAACTGTATCCAACTTGCGGCGCCCCTGGCCGCTGGACGGCGAGCTTGGCTTGTCGTTGGCGGGCCGAGGCGCCGATTCACCGTTGTGCGCGCGTCGTTATGTGCCGTCGCTTCCGCCGGCGGACACCGCTTCCGCGAATGAGGCGCCCAAGGATTGTTCGGCGCGGATCGACGCGACGGCCAGGGGGACGGTCGATCGCCTTGACGTGGCCTTGACGGGGCGCGGACAAGGCCTGAGCCTGAACGCGCAGGCTCGTTTGGCGCCGACGGCGGCGTTTCCCGTACATGGCGCGGCGGTGGAATTGCGGCTGGCCGATGGTTCAGCGCTCGAGGGCCGGCTCGATTGGACTGCCGCGACCCCCGCGGGAGGGGTCGAGCGGGACCGGGTGACCGGCTCTTTGCGTACGCGAGCGCTGAACCTTGGTGTGCTGGCGGGCCGTGCCATTCCACCGGCGGTCGTGACGATGACCGCCGATTTCGATGCGCGACTGCTCGATCGGCGGTTCCCGCAAAGCGTGGCGGCGCGCGTCGTTTTCGCCAGAGGGTCGAGCTGGAATCGGCAGCCTTTGACCGGACAGGTGGCCGTCGACGCCGTGGCTCGTCCGCCGGCGAAGGTGCCGCGCGCGCCCCGGGCCCGCGACGATGCAACGGTTGCCCCCGATGGCGCGTCGCGACCGGGGGCGGCGGGCGCGACGCGCGCCGATCCGGCCGATTTTCCTTCGTGGACCGATCTGACGCTCAGGGCGCTCGACGTCGACCTGCGGCTGGGGGCCGGACGGATCGACGCGAAGGGGGCATTTGGCACCGCGAAGAGCCGGCTCGATTTCGACATGCGCGCGCCCGCGCTGGCCACCTTCTGGCCCGGGCTTCCCGGGGGGCTGCAAGTGATGGGAAGTGTGACGGGCACCGTTGCCGACCATCAGGCCAGCGTGGCGGCCACCTACCTGCCGGATACCGCGAGCCCCGCCGGTCGGGCGCGGCGTTCCGCCGATCCCGCGGAGAAGCGGGCGGCGCGGTCGGGCGAGGCATTCGCCGCCAATTTATCGCCGGTGCGCGTGACGCTTCGGTTGAACGGGCGCTGGGGACCCATGGGCGGCTCTCCCGCGGGAGACGGGTGGCGAGGCTCCATATCCCGATTCGAAGCAAGCAGTGGCGATCTTGGCCTGGCGCTGCGGGCGCCCGTGCAAGTGTCCTACGCGCCGCGGGCGGTGGGGAACGTTCCCGAATGGCAGGTGGGAACCCTGGATGTTCAGGCGCTGATGCCGGCGCAAAACACATTCGTGATTCACAACGCGCTTGCCCGCGGCGGATCGGGGTGGTGGGAGGTGCGCGGTGGTGTGCCGCGTCTGGCGGTGTCGCGCCGTCTGATCAATACCTTGCGGCGGCGTTTCGGGAGCGGCAGTTCGAGCCGCAACGGGGGTGTGCGCGTATCGGACGACCGCGCACCGAGCCGCGAACTCGTGTTGGCCGCTGACTGGAACCTGCGGTTTCGGGGTGCGCTCGAAGGGCAGGCGCGCATCAGGCGTGTGGCAGGCGATTTATCCATGCCTGGCGACCC
>SCQX01000083.1 GCA_004298545.1 Candidimonas sp.
TCGGCTGCTGACAACAGATTGTCGGGCTGGGCTTCGTTCGATGCCGGTTGTGGAGGGGGCAGGCCCTTTTCGTACCAGCGGCGCCGTGGTGTGGCGTCGTTGGTGTTGTGCGGGTCGCCATCGCGCTGGTTGTTGACGACATCTGGCGAAGGGAAGCATTTGCCGCCAGCCAGCACCAGCATGATAGCGGCGGTGAGTACGTCGGGAGAAGAGTACTTCGAGATGTACCCGGCGAGAACGGGCGGCAGGTTGAGCAGGGAATATTTAAGCGTTGGGGTATCGGACAATAGCAGGATGCGTTTGGGTGAACAGCCCAGTTGCGCGGCGTTGACGAGTTCCACCATGCGGTCGTAGACGTCGGGCACTGAAAGCAGCATCAAGTCCATGGCGGGCCGATCGGGTGTGCCCCGGAACAGCTGCGTGTAGTCGATACCTTCGCTCTTGATGTCGAACGTCATCTTCTGCAGGAGCTGCAGGATTCCCAAGCGGAGCAGTGCGTTCGGCTCAACCACAATGACTGTGGCCATGGTTGTCGTCCTTCTAAACATGCTGCAGTGAAAGATAAGATGGTTGAACCCGTGCCGGTCGAGGCGGTGAGCCCTGGCGCGGCATTCTGACGCCCTGTTTGGCCAGATGCATGGGCCGCCAAACCGGACACCGATCATGGACGGCGCGTTTGAATGGTAGCCAAACGGTCTAGCCCCCGCAACAGCCATCAACCTTTACTACATTATGACATGTCATGTTGCGTACATCGTTGTTTTGTTTCCGCTCAATGTATCTACGGTGGCTGTTTCCTCCCAAGTCGGGCCGTGCCGGCGGCATCGTTGCGCGCGATTGTCGGGTGTGATTTCAGGGGGGCAATCTAACGCGGGCAATCGAAATGGTACGTTCCTGCGGCCTGTCCGTTTTCCACGAGAACCAGCTCGATGCGGCATTGATCGTGTTCGCCCAGGCTTAGCGAGAAACGCGACAGCGCGGTGGGCTGGTTCGCGCGTAGGTGAACGCCACCACTTTGACCAATGCGCGACGAACCGCCGCGGCCCTGCTTGATTGCCTGCAATTGATACTGGAGCTGACCACTGCGCGCGCTTTGCACGTAGGGAATGACGATGCTGGGATGGGTGTTGGGCACCGTCTCCAGCCAGACCTGCAAATTCATGTCAGCCGCCATCATGATCGTTCCCCTGGCGCGTTGCGCTGGCGACGCAGGCAAACCCTTTCGAGTTCCCCTGCGCGCCAGTTCGTACGGACGGACTAAGTGAAGCGTTACCAGCCGCGCTGGCTGATCGTGCTGACGTTTTTCGCGCCAGCCTGCACCGCCGTCGCATTCAGGCTGGAACCCACCTGGTATACGTTGGCCGTGTTGTTGTAGCCGGCCTGAATCACGGTCGCATCCTGGTTGGTGCCATAGGACTGATGCGTGCTGGCCACGTTGAGGGCGCCCCACTGCTGGATGTAGCTGTCGGCGTTGCCGCTGTGGGTCTGCGACGCATTGGCGGTGTTGTTGTAACCAGTCTGCTTGATGCCGATGGTGTCGTTCCAGTACGTGCGGTCCTGTGAGGCGTTGGCGATGTTTTTCACGCCCATCTGGACAATGCTGGCGGTTGCGTCCGTGTTGAACGCCTGCGAGATGCTGGCGTCATTGTTGTAGCCGGTCTGGTTGGTGTTGCCCGTGCTGGTGGCGAACGCGGCAGATCCCGCGAAGGCCAGCGCGATACCGGAAGCTACGGCGCAGAGAGTGGTTTTCATGGTGAAATTCCTCTAGAGTTTCAAGACCTGAACAAAGAAGCGCATGAACCGGCGGCCTTGGTACCGGCTCCCGCTGAAATCAACGAACGACCGCGACCGAGCCGCCATTGCCGATTTGGCGGATGACGAGCGGTGTGGTGCTGGGAGTGACCTGCAGCACCGCGGCCGAATTGAGATTGCCGTACTGGCCGATCAGCGTGCTGGCGTTGCTGGCGTATTGGTAGCCCGCGATCGAGTTGCTGTTGCCATATTGATTGGCGATGGCGGTATCGTTGTTGCGGGCCTGCGTGAATTTGGCGTCATTGCCGTTGCCATACTGAGTGGCGATGGCCAAGTCGTTCATGCCCGTCTGGGTGGTGCTGGCGGTGTTGGCGCTGCCGAATTGGCCGATCGCCGCAGTCAGCTGCGCGCCGTTCTGGCTGATATGGCTGGTGTTGTTGCTGCCAAGCTGCACACTCAGCGCGTTCTGCGATGCGCCGCTGTATTCCGGGATCGGCAATTCCGAGGTGGGCGACAGGTCGGGGTTGGCGCAGTAGCCGGGCAACGGGCTGGCCGCCAACAGCGCCAGCGCGCACAGCGCGATGGTCCGTTGACCGCGGTGGGGGACCGTGTCATTGGCGAAACGTGTGGTACGGGATTCTTTCATGGTCATCTCCAGGAAGAAGTGCATGGATCGTCGCCGGCATCAATTGGTCGGTTGCTTCATTGCCACCGCGGGAACGGCTCCGTTATCCAGTGAAATGGCTTTGCGCGGCGTCACGGTGACGGCGTATTCGCTCTGGCTGTTCAGGTATCGCTGGATGACGGGGGAATTCCAATCGCTCGGGTTCTTCAACTGCCATTCGTGGTCCTTGAGGCCCTGAATGGTCAGGTGCATGACCGCCGCGTCGATGGCTTCCTTCACGGCCAGTTGGGCCGGTTCGTTGTGCGTAATGCCGCCCTCGACTTCAAGCAGGTCGTAGAAATTGACGAACTTGAAGAGGCTGGGGTGGATTTCGTACGAGTAGATGGTCTTCGTTGTCGAGATGCTGTTGAGGATCTCGCCGGTATTGACATCGACGGCGCGCAAATTGACGGTGACTTGATCGACGCTGTATTGCGTCGTCAGGCCAATGCCCAGAAACTCGGCGCCAAGGCCGCCGGTGCGTACATTGCTGTCGTAGGCGACGATGCCGCCATCGAAGATGATGGATGCCGGCAGCAGGTTCGGCACGGTGGCCCCGGGCTGCCCCTTCTGCGTGTCGTGTTCGTCCACCGCGCGCAGCACGCGTCGTTCGGTCAACAGGGATTGCAAGCCTTCACGCTCCACCGGGATGTACCAGCCCGAATCCTTCAACGCCTTCATCAGCATCGAGGCGGCGCCTTGCGTGACCGCGGTGGAAAATGCGCTGTCGGGTGTCGGCTTGTATTGGCCGGTCTCGTCACGGAATGCATAGACGGCAGCGATGATTTTCTTTCGTGGCGGCGGCAGATGCATCAGGTCCACGGTGGACGGGGTTGCCGGCGTGAGCTTCGCCTCGGCCGACACGTTGGCAGGCGGGTGCGGCATGGCGCACGCCGAAAGCACGAGTGTGGCGACCGCGCCCAGGCACAGTCTGGAGAATCGGCGAGCCGACGGTCGGCGGGGGAGGTTGTGCGTGTTCATCAAATCACCTTTGGTCTACTGCACCTTGCCGCTGAAGGAGTTGCCGGGCTGCAAGCCACCGATCGTGATGGTGGTGCTGGCGCTTCCAAGGCCGCCATTGCCGGCGAGATCGGGGCTCAGGCCCATCTGTCCCAGAAGATCGCCCACGTTCGGCATGGGGGGCTGGTGGCTGTTCTCGGCCTGTGCCTTGTTCAGCAGATACGTGCCGTTCAAGGGGTTGCCGCCGAATGAGGGATTCACGGGGGTGTAGACCAACTGGCCGGCGACGGCCGAACCGGTGGCCAGAGCCAACGCGATCGCCAGAGGCGCAAGTACGCGCGCTCGCTGGATGCCGCGCAGGGTGATGGTGGCGTTCATTTACATCTCCTCGGGACCGAGATCGGCGCTCTTGAACGATTTGCGCTGCTCCTCGATCTCAACGACGTTCTTGTAGGCAATTTCGACTGCTTGTTTGCTGGCCTCACTGACGCCGGAACGTGCCGGCGACAGGAAGGTGTGGAAAATACGGATGTCTCGGTAGCTGACCCAGATTTCGCTGCCGTACTGCGCCGTTGGGCGTTCCGTCACCGTGAGCGTGAACTTCGAATCGGGATGCACCGCCTGCCAGACCTCCGAAAAGCTTTTGTAGAAATCCCAACCCAGTACTGTCATGGTTCGGTTGATGACGATTCCACCCAAGGGCTCATCGCCGATCTGACCGGAGTCCAGGTTCGCCCCCTTCTGGGCAGCGGCGGTCTGAGCGGGCGCGTTCGTCTCGGCGACGGCAAGCTGGCACGCCAGGACGAAGCCAATCACGCTCATTACCGATAGGCAAGACCGCGACACGTTCGTCCTCCCAAAAGTCGTAGCCTTTCGGCCGTCACCCGGTGTCGCCTTGCGGCGTCCCGAACCCACGCGTCAGTGTTACAAAGTAGGGGGGGTTCATTAACCTTTTGACACTGATTGCGTAGGTGGAATCTTAGGCACCCGGTGGGTTCCTAAACATAGGGAGGATGGTTCGGGGTGTCTGGCGGGGAATGACCGAGGGACGTAGGTCGAATGGACTAGGCCATTTGTTCAACCTCATGCGCCCGAGGAAACGGTTGCGAGGGCGCGGCAAAGCGCTGCGCACGCGGGCGGCGAGTTGTCCCCTCGTCTGGGAAGTGGCGTGCCACGGGCCTGTGCGGCTTGTGATCCGACGATGGATAGGCGCCAACCGGCCGCCGTGCCGCCCGCATGAATAGTTCGATTCGGGAACTAGGCCACCAGCCTGGCGCGGCTGAAATTCGGTAGTGGGGTGTCCGACCCAGGCGACGGCGCGGGTGGCTGAACGGGTGGCTGCGTGCCGCGCACCCGGGATCAGGGGAACGGCCACGGGCAATTAGTGTTTTGTTACTGGATTGGTTGTATGGGCGCGACGGTGGTCAGCGACAAGATTCCGCGATTCCGGCGCCCGGATGGTTGCCGTGTCGGAAGTGCCGCGCACCTGCCAATTATTCCATTGCACAAGCACGAAACCCGGTCGGACTATTCCATTAATGAAAATATGTTTGCAGAAATAAGGGTTTATACCTAGTCACCTTCGGCGGATACTAATCGCTGTCGACGGTCAATCGGTGCGCCGCAACGCTCGTTTTACACGTTACGGACGCGATGCCGATTACCGGCGTTGGCCATCAAGATTCATGGATGTGCGTTGAGCATTGGAATTTTTGGAGTTGATAATGAAAATTGTTCTAGGTGCGGTAATGGCGGCTTCTCTGTCGCTCGCCGCGGCGGGAATGCAGGTGGCGTCAGCGGCATCGCTGAGTCGCGCGCAGGT
>SCQX01000084.1 GCA_004298545.1 Candidimonas sp.
CAATCGGCGGTCAAACGGGTCGATCCGCTGCGCAGCCAGACGGGGCTGCCGCGGGAAGTGATCATCGACCGCATGGTCGATACGTTCCGCCAACGCAATGGGCTGCGGCCCGGTGCGTTGGCCGCGGCGGACCTTGCGGAAGTCGACCGGCTGATCCGCGAGAAATTCGGGTCTGAAGCGTGGCGCTTGAAGGTGCCCTGAACGCACGCGTGGTCCACCTTGGTCAGAGAAACCCCAAGGCGTGCATGGCTGGCTCGATCGGAGGGGCCGTGAGGCTTGGTACCCTCAGTGCTTTGCGTCGTCGCGGAAATGTCCGTGCGGGATCAGCACTGCCGCGCCTTGAAGTGCGCCGGCACGCAGGTGCGCCAGCGCATCGTTGGCTTGTTCGAGCGGAAATTCGGTGACTTCCGTGTGTAGGGGTATGTCGTGCGCGAGCGTCATGAATTCGACGCCGTCCTGGCGGGTGAGGTTGGCCACCGAGCAGATCGTTCGCTCGCCCCATAGGCTGGTGTATGGGAAAGTGGGGATGTCGCTCATGTGAATGCCGGCACAGACGACGCGGCCGCCTTTTCTCACGTGCGTCAGCGCCAGCGGCACGAGCGCGCCCACGGGGGCGAACAGCAGCGCCGCGTCGAGCGGCCGCGGTGGTCGCTCATCGGTGGAACCCACCCAGTCGACCCCCAAGCGTCGCGCGAATGCCTGGCTTTCCGCATCGCCTGGGCGGGTGAACGCGTATACCGTTCGCCCTTGGTGTTCGAGCACCTGCGCGAGTATGTGCGCGGCGGCGCCGAATCCGTAGAGGCCAACGTTTGCGGCCTCGCCCGCCAGCCGCAGGGTGCGATAGCCGATCAGTCCAGCACAAAGCAGCGGCGCCAGTTGAGCGGCGGTCAAGTGGCGGGGAGTCTCTGGAAGCACAAAACAATAGCGGGCGTCGGCAACCGTGTATTGCGCGTATCCGCCGTTGATCTGGTAGCCGGTGAAGCGCGCCGAATCGCACAGGTTTTCGTGGCCCGCCGCACAGAAGTCGCACGTGCCGCAGGTCCAGCCCAGCCATGGCACTCCCACGCGTTGCCCCGGCGCGAATCCTGTTACGCCCCGACCGAGTGCCGAGATGCGCCCGACGATCTCGTGGCCGGGGATGATCGGCAGCACCGGGTCGGGCAATTCGCCGTCCACCAAGTGCAGATCGGTGCGGCACACGCCACAGGCTTCAATGGCGATCTGGATTTGGCCCGGGCCGGCGGCGGGGCGTGGCAGCTGTTCCAGTTGAAGTTGTCCGCCGGGTCGGCGCAGAACCATTGCGCGCATCGTTTCAGGCGAATGTTCGGTCATGATGTCGTCGGGTGATTTGAAGGCAACGGGCGCTGTATGCACGTCCTGTATGGACTTCATCCGTATCGAAATAATTCAAGTGTACGACGGCGGGGTGGTTGAACGGTGCGCGGGGAAACGCGCGTCGCGCGCCGGTACGCGGCTGCCTATAATGAAAAATCTTGTTCGTCACTCTGGAATGATCATGGCATTTTCCATCTACACGGCTTCCGTGCCAGTCTTCAAACAATATCTCGATAGTCTGGGTGCTATTTTGAGGAAAGCGGAAGCGCATGCCGAAGCCGCGAAAATAGATCCGGAGGTTCTGCTGCAGGCACGGCTTTTCCCCGACATGTTTCCCCTGGTCCGGCAGGTTCAGATCGCCGCGCATTTTGCGCGTGACAGCACGGCGCGAATCGCGGGTGCGGAAGCGCCGGAGTACGATGGCAGGGAACGCAGTTTCGCCGACTTGCACGAGCTCATCGCCAAGACCCTTGCCTTTATCGACGGGCTGCCGAAGTCGGCGATCGAGGGCGGGGCGGATCGCAAGACTGCGACGCACCCCGGTACGCCGCAGGAGAAAACGTTCACCGGCCAGTCGTATCTGCTCAGCTATGGCATGCCGCAGTTTTTCTTTCACGTGGCGACGGCCTATGCAATCCTGCGTCATAACGGCGTCGTGATCGGCAAGCGCGACTTTCTCGGTCAGTACTAAATGTGCTGCTGCTCGATTCGGTTGCCAAGACGTTCGACGGGACGCGCGCGCACACCGTCTTTCGCGATGTTCACCTTGAACTGCGAGCGGGTGAATACGTTGCCGTGATGGGGGAGTCGGGGGTGGGCAAATCCACCCTGCTCAACCTGATCGCGGGCCTCGATCGGCCCGACAGCGGCCGCATCGTGCTCGACGGTCAGGC
>SCQX01000085.1 GCA_004298545.1 Candidimonas sp.
GTGTCTGTGGAAAGATCGAGCAGCGTCCGACTCGCCAGCGTGAAATCACCGCGCTCGGCGGCAAAATTACCGACCAGCACACGATACAGCACGTCGGCCGTCAGCTTGACGGACGGCAGCTGGCCGGCTCGCAGATGGATTTCCTCGACGGGCGCATGTGTTTCACGCGCTGGTGCCGCGCAAGCCACATGGAGGCCCTGCAGACCAAACAGCGCCAGGGCCGCCGACAAGGCAAGGACGGAATGTTTCATTCGGTTGGTTCACGGGCGCCGCCGCCACACTTGGCGCACAATACAATCTATTGTACTGACAGCACGCAGGATAATTGAATTTCTCTTTCGCAACACCAGCGGTGATGTTAGCACCCCCGTATGCCCGAACTGCCAGAAGTCGAAACCACACGTCGCGGAATTGCGACGGTTATGCCGGGCCGTGTCTTGACACGGCTTGTGATTCATGAACAGCGACTACGCTGGCCAATACGGGCGGATCTCCCCCAGAAGGTGAATGGCCATCGCGTGCTTGCTTGCGAGCGTCGCGGCAAGTATCTGCTGATCCGCTTCGACGACGGCACGATGATCGTCCACCTTGGCATGTCCGGATCGCTGCGGCGTGTGCCTCTGGACGAGCCGCTGCGCAAACACGACCACGTCGAATGGCTGTTCGACGACGCCAGATTCCTGCTGCACGATCCACGCCGCTTCAGCGCCGTGCTCTGGCACGATGCCGCCGACGGACCCATCACACGCCACCCGTTGCTTGCGAAACTCGGCGTGGAGCCGCTGGAACCGCCGTTCACGCCGGCTTTCCTGCATGCGCGCCTGCGCGGCATGAAAGCGTCGATCAAGGCGGTGTTGCTGGGCGGCCGCGTAGTGGTGGGCGTGGGCAACATCTACGCATCCGAGGCCTTGTTCCGCGCACGGATCAACCCCAAAGTCAAAGCGGGCTCCCTGTCGTTGCGGCGCTGTGCGAATCTGGCCGACGCCATCCGCCGCACGTTGAACGAGGCGCTCGACTCGGGCGGAAGCTCGCTGCGCGACTATGTCGATGCCAACGGCAAGCCGGGCGCGTACTTCACGCTGCACGCCGCTGTCTACGGGCATGAAGGCCAGCCCTGCGTGGTCTGCCACACGCCAATACGCCGCATCGTCCAGGGGGAGCGGGCGACATTCTACTGCCCGACCTGCCAGCGGCACTGATCAAGCCGGTGCCCGTCAGGATAATGCGAGCGCGCAAACCCACCGAACGAGATGGCGGTGCGGCGCACGTCCCGCTCAGACCAATACCTTGCCAGGGTTCATGAGCCGATGGGGATCAAGCGCGCGCTTGATCTGATGCATGATGGCCAGCTCGACCGGATCCTTATACTTCGGAAGCGCGTCGCGCTTGAGCTGCCCAATGCCGTGTTCGGCGCTGATCGAACCGCCGAACGCATGCACACTGTCATGCACCAGCGCGTAGACCGAATGTTGCCGGGCGAGCAATTCCTGTTCGCTGAACGCTTTACCGTGCGCAACGTTGTAGTGCAGATTGCCATCTCCGAGGTGGCCGAAGATTACGTGCTCGACGCCCGGAAACGCCGCCTGCAGCGCCGCGTTCGTCGTGCCGACGAACTCGGCCATGCGCGATATGGGAATCGAGACATCGTGCTTGATGCTTTTCCCAAAAGCCTTTTCCGCCAGCGGGATACTCTCGCGCAAGTGCCACAACGCGTTGCTCTGCGCCACGTTTTCCGCAATGACCGCATCGGACACGAGCCCCGACTCGAGCATTTCGCCGATGACCGCTTCGAAGCGCTCGCGCGCATGCGCTTCGCTCTCGCTGTCGGAAAGTTCCAACAAGGCGTACCAGGGCAGTTTCGCGGACGGCCCGTCGAATGGGATGCGCTGCTGCGGGAAACACTCGACCACGCCATCGAGGCAACGGCCGGCGATCAGTTCGAACCCCGTCAACGCCGCGCCAAAACCCTTGCGCGCGGCAGAAAGCGCGCGCACGGCGCTCTCGACGGAAGCCAGGCCCAGCAGCGCCGTGCACTGCGCCACCGGCAGCGGATACAGTTTGAATGTGGCCGCGGTGATGATGCCCAGCGTTCCCTCGCTGCCGATGAACAGATCGCGCAGATCGTAGCCGGTGTTGTCTTTGCGCAGGCCGCGCAGGCCATGCCAGACATCACCCTGTGGTGTCACCACTTCGAGACCCAGCGCCAGTTCGCGCGTATTGCCGTAGCGCAAAACCTGCGTGCCACCCGCGTTGGTACCCAGATTGCCGCCCACGGTACAGCTGCCTTCGGCGGCCAGGCTAAGGGGAAACAGCCGGCCGGCATCGCGCGCCGCCTGTTGGGCCGCCTGCAATACGCAACCCGCCTCGACGACCATCGTATCGTTGTCCGTGTCGATGGCACGAACCCGGTTCAACCGCCGCAGCGACACGACCAGCGCCGTCGCGCTGTCGTCGGGCGTGGCGCCGCCGCACAGGCTGGTATTGCCGCCCTGCGGGACGATTGGTACGCGATGACCGGCACACCACCTGACCACGTCCGCGACCTCGGCGGTGGAGCCGGGCCGCACGACCGCCAGCGCGCGGCCATGGTAGCGGTCGCGCCAGTCGGTACAGTACGAGACCGTGTCATCACCCGTCAGTACGTTCGCCGCGCCCACTATCCCGAGCAAATCGTCCAGTTGCTTCATTTCATCGGTTCCCCATGTGACCACACCATACAACGAACCCACGCGACAGTACCCATGAGTTTAACTGACCCCCGAACGGTGACTATCATTCCCCGATACGGGCGCGCAATAATGGACGCGCCAACAGAGAAGCCCGCAGAGAAGCCCGCCATGCACAGCACTCCCGCCGATTCAGTTTTCAAGGCCTACGACATTCGAGGCCTCGTGCCCGCGCAGATCGATGCGAATTTCGCCTGGCGGCTGGGGCGTGCTGTGGGGCGCCTGGCCCGCCGGCAAGGCACGAATTCGGTGATCGCGGGCCGCGACGGGCGCCTGAGCAGCCCGATGCTGGCGGCGGCACTGATCGACGGCCTGCTGATGGAGGGCGTGGACGCGCTCGACATCGGTCTGGTGCCCACGCCGCTCGTCTACTTCGCCACGCACACGCTGGGAACGGGCTCGGGCGTCATGGTCACCGGCAGCCACAACCCCGCGGACCAAAACGGATTCAAGGTAACGATGATGGGCCGAACGCTGCACGGTACCGGCATCCAGGCCATCGGCGAAGCCATGTCGGCGCTTGGCGGCCATCCCGCCGCTGCCACGGCCGGGACGCGGCGGGCCATCGATATGTTCGACGCCTACGTCGACCGCATCCGCGGTGACATAACGCTGGAGCGGCCCATGCGGATCGCGGTCGACTGCGGCAGCGGGGCGGGCGGCGTCATTGCGGCGCGCCTCTACGAAACGCTCGGCTGCGACGTGGAGTGCCTGTTCTGCGACGTGGATGGCCACTTTCCCCATCACCATCCCGATCCGTCCGTTCCACGAAATCTGGTCGATCTGCAAAATCATCTTCGCGCTAGCCACTGCGATGTCGGGTTGGCCTTCGACGGCGATGCCGACCGACTGGGCGTGGTGGCGCGCAATGGCGAGACCATCTGGCCCGACCGGCTGCTGATTCTGTTCGCGCGCGACGTGCTGCGCCGCCACCCCGGCGCCACCGTCATTTACGACGTCAAATGCAGCCGTCACGTGGGCCGCGAAATTCGGGCGGCGGGCGGATGTCCGCTGATGTGGAAGACGGGCCACTCGATCATGGAAGCGAAGCTGGCGGCATCGGGCGCGCCGCTGGCGGGCGAGCTGAGCGGGCATGTTTTCTTCAAGGACCGCTGGTATGGCTTCGACGACGGCCTGTACGCGGGTGCGCGCCTGCTGGAAATTCTGTCGCGCGCGCCAGACGCCACCGCCGTGCTGCGCGGCCTGCCAAGCGGTGTGGCCACGCCGGAACTGAAAATCGCCTTGCGGGCTGGGGAGCCACCGGCACTCATTGCGCGACTGCGCGCCGACGCCGCGTTCCCCACGGCGGAAAGGATCGTGACGATTGATGGCGTGCGCGCCGAATATGCCGACGGTTTCGGCCTGGCGCGCGCCTCGAACACGACTTCGGCCGTCACTCTGCGTTTCGAGGGCGACACGCCGCGGGCGTTGGCGCGAATCCAGAACGAATTCCGCACAGTGCTGCGCCGCCTGGCCCCCGACGCGACGCTGCCCTTCTGACCGGCCCGGTCTGGCTGGCGGGTTCGTTGACCCGCTTTGCGGGGGATGATTCTTTCAACGCGTCGGGCGACCGGCCCGAACACGCGGCGCCAGCGCCTCATAGATCGCCAGATGCGCACGCTGAATTCCGCGCACGTCGAACGCGCGCTCGGCAAGCCGGCGCCCCGCGACACCCATCGCGCGGCGCCTGGCGGGGTCGTCAGCCAGCCCCCATACCGCTTCCGCAAGCGCCCGCGCATCGCGAACCGGCACCAGCAAGCCAGTCACGCCCGCTTCGATCGCATCGCGGCAACCCGGCACATCGGTCGTGACGACCGCCCGCGCGCAGGCGGCCGCCTCGACCAGGGACTTCGGCAGCCCCTCGCGGTACGAGGGCAGCACGACGATATGCGCGTTCCGGTAAAGCGTGGGAACGTCGTCCCGCTCCCCCACGCAGTCCACGACCCCCTCGCGGCGCCAGGCCTCGATGTCGCCCTCGGTGACGCTGGCGGGATTGCCGCGATCGGGGCTTCCAGCCAGTATCCAGCGCATGGCGGGATACCGCGCCGCCGAGAGACGGGCCGCCGCCACGAACTCGCCCACCCCCTTGTCGCGCAGCAGACGGGCCGCCATGACCACGCGTATCGGTCCGTCCGGTTCCGGCGACGCCTGAAAGACACTCAGGTCCACGCCCGATCCGCGGATCATGGCAACCTGATCGGGCCGCACGACACCCGCCTTGCCGAGCACTTCACGGTCGGCATCGTTCTGGAAGATGACGCGGCTGTTGGGATGCGCGAACGCCAGACGATACAGCGCAAGCACCGCCGCGCGCACCGGATCGAAGCGGCCACCATCGCGGGTGAACACATAGCCGAGGCCCGACACGGCCGCGACGAGGGCCGGCACACCCGCCAGACGCGCGGCAATGCTGCCGTAGAGCACTGGCTTGATGGTGACGACGTGTACCAGATCGGGGCGGACGCGGCGAAACAGACGCCACAGGGCGAACAGACTGCCCAGCTCGCGCAGCGGGTTCTTGCCGCTGCGCGACATGGGGATCGCATGGTGCGTCAGGCCGTGCGCCACGATGCGCGACACCGACGGGCCGGCCATCGTGGCAACATGCACGTCGAAGCCCGCCCGCATCGCCGCCAGCGCAAGCGGCAAACGATGCGACAGAAAGAACGCCGGGTTATTGACCACGATCAGCAAGCGTCGGGGCCCGGCCGGCCTCGCCCCAAAGCGGCGCGCCGCGGGAAACTCCCGTGCCAGGCGGCGCCACACCCGCGCATAATCGCGCACCATGACGTCCAGACCGAAACGCCGCACGACACTGTCGCGCCCGCGGCCAACGAGGTCTGCCGCGCGGTCCGTGCCAATCGTCGCCGCGGCCGCCGCCATCGCCTCGGCCAGCGCATCGGGGCTGGATGGCGCCACGACCCAGCCATTCTCGCCAACGATGGCCGCCGCGTCACCGACATCGGTGACGACACACAAGGCGCCCGCCGCCATCGCCTCGACCACCACATTGGGAAAGCCCTCGGCGCAGCTGGACAGTACGTGCACGTCGAGCGCGGCCATGATGCCGGGAACATCGCTGCGCGGCCCCAGCGTCAGAATGTCGTCGCGCACACCGTGGCGATCGGCCAGCGCCATCAGATCGCGATTGGCCGTGTCCATGCCGTCCCCGACCAGGATGCAGCGCAGCGGCGCCTCACGCCGCGAACAGAGCGCCAGCGCCGCGAACAGATTGGCATGATCTTTCAGCGGATTCCAGCGCGCGACACTGCCGATCACCACCGCGCCCGCCGGTACGCCCCATTGCGCGCGCAAGGCCTTGCGCGCGGCCGCATCGGCGTGCCAGCGCGAAAAATCGTAGCCATTGGGAATGACCTGGAGCTTTTCGGCCGCGTAGCCCCACGCCGCATGCCGCCGCGCCGCGTCTTGCGCGCACGCGATGATCGCGGCCGGCACGCGATGCGACAAACGCGCGCACCCCCACGCAACGAGCCGCGCCAGGCGGCTCGCCCTGCCAAGATTGGCACCCGAATTCCGTATGCCCCAGGCCACGGCGCGCACGCCCGCGAGCCGCGCCACGACACCGCCGACCAGATCGGCGTGATACATCCAGGTCTGCACCACGTCGGGCGACTCCCGGCGCAGAAAACGATAAAGCGCGAACACCCCGCGCACCGCCCCAAGACCGCGCCCCATGCCCAAAGTCGTCACGGGGATGCCGGCCGCCCGCAACCGCGGACCGAACACGCCCTCGCCGGTCATGGATACGACGGCATGCCGGATCGCTCGTTCGGGAACCTCACGGCCCGGCCCACCCGCCCCGCCAGGCAGCCGCGGTTCCCCGGCGGACGCCGTCACCAGACGATAAAGGACCGTTTCCGCTCCGCCCTGGCCAAGACCGGAAATGATATGAACGACCGTCAGCGGCGCGGGCGCCGGACTGGCCTCCAGGCTATCGGGGTCGATCACCTTGCGCCTCCGATGGCGAGACACCAGCGCGCGCCATCAACGCGTCCCAGACCGCAAGCACCACTGGCAAGCTGTAGCGCTGGCGTACCGATACGGCCGCGCGCCGCGCCATACCGTCGCGCAGGATCTCGTCGCCCAACAGCCGGCGCAATCCCGCCGTGAGCGCGGCGTGGTCCGACATTGGAACCAGCAGGGCATCGCGCCCGGCTTGCGAAATTTCGCGCGGCCCGCTCGGACAGTCGGTGGCGATGCACGGCAACCCCAGCGCCATGGCCTCGAGCAAGGCATTGGGAAAGCCTTCGACCGATGACACCAGCGCAAACGCGTGCGATTGCGACAACGCCCGCCAGGGGTCGGTGGTAAGCCCCGGCAAGAATACCCGATCAACCAAACCCGCCTCGCGGACTTGCGCAGTCAGCGCGCCGCGCAGCGGCCCCTCTCCCCAGATCACGACGTCCCAGGCGGGAAATTCGCCAGCTACTTCCGCAAAGGCGCGGATCAGCCAGTCGAATCGCTTGGGCGGCACGAGGCGCCCCATGGCGGCCAGCCGCAGACGCCCATGCATGGCGGGCACGCGGGCGGCAAGCGGCATGTCGGGCAGCTCGGGCGGCAACGGATTGGGAACGACACCCACCGCGCGCGGCCGCGCCACCACATCGCGCAGCGCACGCACGCTGTCCTGAGCCTGCACGGTGACCAGACTGGCCCATGGGTAGGTAAGACGCCGCAGCCAGCGCAGCGGCCAACCAATGCTTGTACCCGCGGCGGGGTTGGTTCGCTCGCACACGATGACCGGCACGCCCAACCCGCGCGTACTGAGCAAAGCCACCACGTTGACGTTGGTGAGGAACGACACGATGACATCCGGCTGGCGCTCCCGCACCAGCCGGCGCAAGGCGCGCAACTTGCGCAGGCGCTTGGAAAGCGGGCCGCCCTTTACGCGCGGGTCGTCCGCCAACCACATCAGTTCCACGGCGGGGGCCAGAGAATAGAAACAGGTGCCACCCCCCGTGAACGTCGCGACCAGCGTGACCGCATCGCCGCGCAGCGACCAGGCGCTGGCAAGCGTGGCGGCTACCCGTTCAGCGCCACCGGCATGCATCGAACTGACAAGGAGCAGGATCTTCACGCAACCTCCCCGCCCCGCCCATGGCGAGCCTCATCCAGCCAGGCCCGCACCATCAGCACGCTCCATAGATGCGTGCTCCAGTCATGTTGCCCCGATTGATGCTCGCGCCATTTCCGCAATATCGGCCGTGGCTGAAATATTCCCTCATCGCGCAGTCCCTGCGGATCGAGCAGCGCGGCACCCCAGTCTTTCAACGGGCCGCGCAGCCATTGGCCCAGGGGTACGGAAAAACCTTTCTTTGGCCGATCCACCATGGCCGCCGGCACGTAACGGCACAACAGCTGGCGCGGCAACACCTTGCCGCGACCGCCACGCACCTTGTAGCGCAGCGGCAGCCGCTGCGCGAACTCGAAGACGCGGTGATCGATCAACGGCACACGCGTCTCCAGCCCAACGGCCATCGCGGCGCGATCCACCTTCACCAGAATGTCGTCGGGCAGATAGGTGACCGTATCGAGCAGCATCATCTGATCGAGCAGCGCCGCCGATGACGGTTCGTCAAAAACGGTGCCGGGCTCTTCGGCCGCGATCAGCGCCCGCGCCGGATCTTCCCAATAAGAGACAAGAGACCGATAGAAGCGGCCGGCGTGCGGCGCGCCGAACATGCCGGCGGCCCGTGCCACGCGATCACGCCAGCGCCCATCGGGCAGCGCCCGGGCGGCGGTCTGGCCGAAGACACCCGCCATGCCGCGCGCGGCGGCGGGCAACAGCGTGCAGTGCCGCCACCGCCGCTGCGCCCGGAAGTAGCGCGCGTAGCCTCCAAAAAGCTCGTCGCCGCCATCGCCCGACAAGGCCACGGTGACGTGTTGCCTGGCCATGCGCGCAACCAGCACCGTGGGAATCTGTGACGAGTCGGCGAAAGGTTCGTCGTAAAGGCTGGGCAGCCGCGGCACCACGTCGAGCAAATCGCGCGCCGACACATACAACTCGGTATGTTCGGTTTTCAAGTGACCTGCCACTTCACGGGCGTACGCGGCTTCGTCATGGGCCGGATCATGAAAACCAATGGAGAACGTTCGCACCGGACGACTGGCGCGCGCCTGCATCAACGCCACGACAAGCGACGAATCGATGCCGCCCGACAGGAAGGCGCCCAACGGAACGTCCGCCAGCATCTGCCCGGCCACTGATGCTCTCAGTACCTGTTCCAGTGCATCGACGGCCTGCTCGTCGGAATCAAACACGAGGCGATGGCGCGCCGCCTCTCGCGCAACGGCTCGCGCGGACCAGTACGGCACCGGTTCGGGCAGATCGCGCCGGCGCAAGTGCTCGCCCGTGACCGTCATGAAAGTTCCCGGCATCAATTTACGCAGTGCGCGATAGATGCACCACGGCGCGGGAATATAGTTGTGCCGCAGCAGTAGCGACAAGGCGCGCGGTTCCAGCGCCCGGTCGAACCCCGGCACGTCCACCAGCGCCTTGACCTCGGAGGCGAACACCAGGCGCGGCCCGGCAAAGCCGAAATACAGCGGCTTTTCACCCATGCGGTCGCGCGCGAGCGTCAGCGACCGCGCCTCTCTATCCCACAACCCCAGCGCAAACATTCCCACTGCCCGCTCGAGGGTAGTCGCAACGCCCCACCGTGCCAGGCAGGCCAGCAAGGTCTCGGTATCCGAGTGCCCACGCCAGATCGGCGCCCGCCCCTCGACTCGAAGCTGGTCCCGCAGTTCGAGGTGGTTGTAAATTTCTCCGTTGAACACCAGCGTGTATCGGCCACAAGCGGACACCATGGGCTGATCGCCCGCCGCCGACAAATCCTGGATGGCGAGCCGCGCATGCCCGAAAGCGAGATCCGCGGCGGCGTCTTCCCAATACCCGCGCGCATCGGGGCCGCGGTGGCGAATTTTCGCGCAGCTACTGTCCACCACGGCGCGCCTGTCCGGCAATGCGCCCCATATTCCAACTATTCCGCACATTTTCCGCCTATCCCTCGCCGCCAGCCGATTCGGGCCGTTCGTCCCGGTCACCCACGAATACATGATGCCACATGGCCATGACGCGCGCCGTGGAAAACCGGTCGCGCACATCGACGGCGCGCCGCGCGTACGCGGCACGGCGCGCCGGATGCGACATCAGTTCGGACAGATGCGCCGCCAGCGCTTCCCAATCTTCGGCCGGCCGCACCAGCACGCCATCGATCCCGTCGCGAACCACTTCGCGCGGCCCGGTCTCGCAATCAAAGGCAACCACCGCAAGGCCACTGGCCATGGATTCCAGCAAAGTATTCGACAAGCCCTCGACGCGCGAACTCAGCACGTACAGATCCGACGCCTCATACCACTGGCCAACGTTGCCGGCGCGGCCCGGCAGACTGATGCGATCCGCGAGTCCGGCGGCATGGATTTGACTGCGCAGAATGTCGCGCTCGCCCCCCTCGCCGAGAATCACCAGATCCCAATCGGGAAAATATTCCGCGAGCGCGGCAAACGCGCGGATCAGCAGATCGAACCCCTTCTGCGGGTGCAGCCGCCCCACCGCCAGCAGGCGATGGCGCCCGGCACGGTTCGGCACATCGAGCACCGGGGCACCCGACTCGAGCGGCCAGCGCACGGCATTGGGAATGACCGCCACACGCGACCCGGGCACGTTGCTTTCTATCCAGGCGGCCGTCCCTTTCGTAAGCGCCACCACCGCGGCGGCCCGCGGGTACGCCCATCGTCTCAGCCTGAGCCAGATCGGCGACAAGTCCTGCGAGGGTGGATGCGTGTGTTCGGTGGCGATGACGCGGCAGCGCAGGCCGCGCGCCGCGATGACGGCCAGAATCGACGACGTGGTCATCATGCCCAGCAGGATGTCGGGCCGTTCGCGCCGCACAAGGCGCCGCAAGCGCCGCACGCGCCGCAGATTCGCGCACAGCCCCCCGAGGCGCCCGCCCGCGTCGCCGGCCGTGCCCAACGCCACGCGCCGCACACCGGCGTGCAGCGCATACGCGTCAGTAGCGGTGCCGGTCTGGGTGACCAGCGTCACCCGGCAATCGCGCGCAACCCAGTCGGCAGCCAGGTTGACGGCGACACGCTCCGCCCCCCCCCCTTTCAGGGAATGGATCACGATCATCAGATGGCGGGGAACGGATGGAGAATCAGCAATCATGCCCGGTACCACGGTCTTCGCTGGAGTGGATCAATGCGGGCGCGACGCGTCATTCGCCACCCGCGGCCCCGACGGCGGCAAACGCACGACGACGACCACGTAGCACACATAAGACAAGGCATACATGACGCCGGTGGCCAGCATGATGCCGGCGGTGCCCATCCACGGCGCCAATACCGAATTCATGACGGCCTTGAGCAGGAAATTCGCCACCGCGATCACCGCCATGAGGGTATAGCGATTCTGGCTGGCCAGCAGCTGCACGAGGATCAAGACGCCAAAATAGAATGGCAGCTGCACCAGACCCCAGCGCAGCACGTGCGCCACCACCTGCGTGTCTTGCGCGGTGAATGCGCCCCGCTGGAAAAGCAGGCCCACCCCCCATGGCGCCAGCAGCCACCCCGCCAGCGCGGCCACGGCGCCTGCCACCAGCATCAGCACCGACCATTTCAGCGCCATCGACCGCGCATACCCCGCGTCGCCGCGCCCCTGGATGTCGGCCAGCACCGGCAGCGCCGCGCGGCCGACCGATGCCGCGCCTATGCCCAGGGCCAGTGACAGGATCCGCGCCGCGTACCCCAGTGTGGCGTTCGCATTGGAACCCAGATTCGCCGCCGTGTATTGGTCGATGGGCCCGACGAAGCTCATGGCCACCTGACCAATCAACATGATGCCGGCCGCCCGCGCCAGATCGGGCCAGCGATCGGACTGCCAGCTCAGGTGCGGGCGGCCGCGAAACCCGTCGGCGCGCGACGCGAGCCAGAACAGCCAGACCGACTGGATCGCATAGCCCACCAGCGTTCCCCACAACAGGGGCCCCACATCGTCGCGCGTGCCGTCGGCCAGCACCCACAGCAGGATGGCAAGCGCGGGCACACTGTCGAGCAACGTATTGATGTGGCGCTCGTGGGCGCGCAGCCGCGCGCCACTGATACCGGTGAGGAGGGTGAGGAGCGCCGCCGGGGCGAACGCCAGCGTCAGCAGCCGGCTCATGTGCCGCGCTTCCGGCGTCAGACCGCGGCCGGCCAGGTCGAGCACGGCCGGCCAGAGAACATAGATGAGCGCCGCCAGCAGCAGGCCCAGGGCGACTATCCATGCCTGGATCTCGCCAACGAAACGCGACCAGTCCGCGCGGTTGCCATAACGCCCGCGCACCAGAACGGGAATCAGCACCACGCCAAGCACGCCGACGATGGTGGCGGGCAGCCAGTTCGCCATCGTCATGGTGAACTGGTAGGCGTCGGTCGCATTGCTGACGCCATACCGGTAGGCGACCGCCATTTCTTTGGCGGCCCCGGCAAACTTGCCGATCAGCAGGAAAAACGCCACGCGCGCCGCGCCACTGGCGATGCGCCTGTGGTCGGAACTCAGGGCCGCAAGGCGTCGTACGATGAATTTCAAGTGGCGCGGTCAACGCAGGAACTGCGTATACCATGGCATGGCAACTTCGAGCCCCTGAACGATGCTGTGCATGGGCTCGTAGCCCAGCAAACGCCGCGCCTTGCTGATGTCGGCCTGCGAGTGGCGCACGTCACCGGGGCGGAAATCGGCATACTTGGGCCGCTTGTCGTAAACCACGCCATTGTTCGCCAGTGCATGGGTCAGGTAGTCGAACAGCTGGTTCAACGTGGTGCGCGCATTGAACGCCACGTTATAGACCTGATTGACCCCGTCGGGCTGCGCCAGAGCCGCGAGAATATTGGCTTGCACAGCGTTTTCCACGTAACAGAAATCGCGGCTCGTCTCGCCGTCGCCATTGACGACCACGTCTTCGCCGCGAATCATGGCGGCAACCCATTTCGGAATGACCGCCGCGTAGGCGCCTTCGGGATCCTGCCGCTTGCCGAACACATTGAAGTAGCGCAGACCGATGCTGCCGAAACCATACACGCGCGCAAAAACATCGGCATACAACTCGTTCACGTACTTCGTGACGGCGTACGGCGAGAGCGGCTTGCCGATCTGGTCTTCCACCTTGGGCAGCGCGGGATGGTCGCCATAGGTGGAACTGGAGGCGGCATAGACGAACGACGCGACTTTCGCATCGCGCGCCGCGACCAGCATATTCAAAAAGCCGGAAATATTGACGTCATTCGTCGTGACCGGGTCGTTGATCGACCGCGGCACCGACCCCAGTGCGGCCTGGTGCAGCACGTAATCCACACCCTGCACAGCCTGGCGACAGGCATCGAGACTGCGGATGTCGGCCTCATGAAAGGTGAAATTCGCCCATTGCCGCGCCGACACCAGTTTTTGCACCTCGTCGAGGTTGTACCGATGACCGGTTGCGAAATTGTCCAGGCCCACGACTTTCTGCCCCAGGCGCAGCAGCGCTTCCAGCAGATTCGAACCGATGAAGCCGGCACACCCCGTGACCAGCCACGTTTTTGGCGTCGCCTGGAGACCGGCGACGACTTCCTGATAACGACCACCCATAGCGACAACCCTTTGAACCATTGATGAGTCACGGCCTACAAGCGCAAATCGGCGTCGGCCGCGGCAAGCACATATTTCAAGTCGTACAACACGTGCTCGGGCTTGCCGAACGCGTGGATCGCGCGCGCACCCATCGCGGCGAACTGGCGATGCGCCACCGCGATCACGATGCCATCGTAGGCCCCTGCGGCGGGCGCCGAAACGGGGCGAATGCCGTACATGCGTTCCGCCTCGTCGGGGTCGACCCAGGGATCGTACACATCCACGCCCACCTGGTACTCGCCAAGCTCGCGCACGATGTCGACCACCCGCGTGTTGCGCAGGTCGGGACAGTTTTCCTTGAACGTCAGCCCCATGACCAGAACTTTGGAACCACGCACTTGAATGCTGCGCTTGGTCATGGCCTTGACCAGCTGCGCCGCTACGTACACACCCATGGAATCATTGAGCCTGCGCCCGGCCAGGATGATTTCGGGATGGTAGCCGATGGCCTGGGCCTTGTGGGTGAGGTAATAAGGATCCACACCGATGCAGTGACCGCCAACCAGCCCCGGGCGAAACGGCAGGAAATTCCACTTGGTGCCGGCCGCCTCGAGCACCGCGAGCGTGTCGATGCCCATTTTGTTGAAAATGAGCGCGAGTTCATTGATCAGCGCGATGTTGACGTCGCGCTGCGTGTTTTCGATGACCTTGGCCGCTTCGGCCACGCGGATCGATGGCGCCTTGTGCGTACCCGCGAGAATGATCTGCTTGTACAGCGTGTCGACGAGATTCGCGACGTCTGGCGTGGAACCCGAAGTAACCTTCCGGATGGAACTGACCCGATGGGCCTTGTCGCCCGGATTGATGCGCTCGGGACTGTAGCCGGCATAGAACTCTTCGTTGAACTTCAGGCCCGACATCCGTTCGAGCACCGGCACACACACTTCCTCGGTCGCACCCGGATAGACAGTCGACTCGTAGACGACGATATCGCCGCGCTTGAGCACCTTGCCGATGGTTTCGCTTGCGCGAACCAGAGGCGTCAGATCGGGTTGTTTGTACTGGTCGATAGGCGTTGGTACGGTGACGATGAACACATTCGCCTGAGCGAGCTGCGCGGGATCGTCGGTGAACGACAGCTGGCTCGCGAGCGCAAGTTCCGCCGGTTCAACCTCGAGCGTGTGGTCTTTCCCTTCGCGCAGCTCGGCCACGCGACTGGCGTTGACATCGAATCCGAGCACCGAGCGCTTCTTGCCAAATTCCACCGCCAATGGAAGGCCAACATACCCCAAACCGACAAGGGCCAACTTCACATCTTCGATCTGCAACATGAATCTCCCGCGAGTGTGAAAGAAAACACGGGCGGCGCCACCGCCCCGCCCTGAACTTTATTTGTGGCGATTATCGCGCCCCAGGGACGGTAATAACAACCAGGACGGGCGGCGCCATGTCACCAAACGAAAATACAGCCAGATGTACACACTTGAAAACAACACCAGACTCGCACACAGTATCCAGATGTTGTCCCACCAGATGGTGGCGGGGACAAGCCCGATCAGCGCCAGCACCCACAGATAGGGGGAAGTCATCGCGTTGCACAGCGCCGGCACGGCATGGCGCCTGTCACGGCTGAACGTCACCCGCACCAGGCGGCGGAACACGAGTTGGTGCAGATGCAGCGCGTCGGGCTGGTCGACGGGTACGCCACGCTTGAAACGCCGGCGCCAGATGGAAAACAATGTTTCGAACACCGGGTAGAACAGCACCGCCAGCGCATAGAACGGCGACACGCTGGGGTTGCGCACCACCAGCTGCACAGCCAGTTCGGCCAGAATGAACCCCACGAAATAGGCACCGCCGTCTCCCAGGAACACGCGACCGAACGGGAAGTTCCAGACCAGGAACCCCAGCGTCGCCGACGCCAGGGCGGTGGCGATGAGAAAGATGGGAACGTCCTGCACCTGCAGCGCCACCAGCGCCAGCGACAACGACATCAAGGTGGCGATCATGCCCGCCAGGCCATTCATGCCGTCGATGATATTGAGCGCATGCGTGCATCCGCCAACGGCCACCATGGTGAAAATCAGAGACACCGGCCAGAACGACAACAGCCAGTCTATCCAGGGAAACCCTACGCGTGAAACCCCTCCCAGCAGCCACCACGCGATGGCAGCGGACGCGAAGGCCGCCAGCAGCCGCTTGCCCGACCCGACGTCTTTCGTGATGTCTTCGAGCAGACCGGCAACGAATACCGGCATTGCCGCGATGAACAGCACCGGCCATAACCAGGTCAGCGTCATATTGCGCGGCCCCAGCACCAGAAGGCCGGCCAAACTGCCCGCCACCACGGCCAGTCCACCCACCCGCGGCGCCGGGCGCACGTGTGACGCCTGTGGCTTATGTAGGTCGTTGTCACCAGTGAACCGGCCGTGCCAACGCTCGGAGACGACGATCAAACCACCCACCAGGAACGCCACGACACCTATGTACAACCAGGAGAGCGAACTCCAAGTTTGAGGCGAGGTCATGTGACCTCCCTATGCAAAATTGCTGAATTGAATGACATTATCGGCCGAATCAATTGCCGGCTTGGAAAATCCAAGAAAAAAGCGCAACAAGACATGATAAAAAAAAGCCCGGGATCTTGCGATTCCGGGCTAAATCCACCAAAGGAGGAGGGTGGAGGAGACAACCTTGGCATGTCGCGCTGCAAGAACCATTTCGTGCCAGACCTGGCATCAGGCTCGAGACCAGTGATTCGGGTTTTCCCGCTGCAATCACGTATCGACATCCGATAACCAAATTATATAGAGACTATTTGTGCATTGCAAGGTAGCGGACGAAAAAAGTTTGAATTCCCCGGTTTGTCGCTTTTTCGCACTTGCCGCGCCCTGCCACCTGCCGGTCCGCTCAGAGCCAGTAGGCGGTCGTCGTCATGACCTTCGCCATCAACCGCATGGACAGGCGCACCGGTAGCGGCAACTCGCCCGCGCCATGGCTGCGCGCCGCGTCGCCGTGGCCGATTTCATCGTTGCGCATCTGCTCGACGATGCGGCGCGAACGCTTATCGTCGGCCGGCAGACGCGCCAAGTGCGCGCTGAGATGGTGTTCGACCTGCGCCTCGGTTTCGGCCATGAACCCCAGGTTGCGGCCCGCCCCCGCGCGCCCCGCCAGCGCGCCCAGCAGGAAAGAACCGCCATACCACAACGGATTCAGATAGCTGGGCCGGCTTTGCAGTTCGGTCAGCCTGTCGCGACACCAGGCCAGATGATCCACCTCTTCCGTGCCGGCCCTGGCCAGCACCCCGCGAACCGTTTCGTCGTGGCAAAACACCGACTGACCCCGATACAGCGCCTGCGCGCACACCTCGCCCACATGATTGACGCGCATGAGCGCCGCCGCATGGCGCCGATCACGCGGCGATAGCGCTTCCGCGGCGGCGTCGGCATGTCCGGCCGGGTTGGGCCGCCGCGCATGCACGGTGCCGCCAAGCACCCGCAGTGCCTGGCCGGCCTCGGCCAGCAGCCGATCGGGGAAACTCTCGCGTCTGAAAGGAATCGATTCAGTCGACATGCCAATCCTCGACAACCCATGGTTACACACTCAGTATACGCGCGGCAATGCGGCGGCTGGGGCCGCCGATGGCGGCACGCGAGCTTCTGCAAGCCGCAACACAAGGCCGCGGACTCCCACAATCGCGCATTCACGCGTTTCGCAAGAAGCGGCGAACCTGCTCGCGCGCGCCATACAGCCAGACGACCGGCAGACAAACCGCCAGCGCCACGAGCGCAATACCCGCCGCCCGCTGATCGCTGGCCAGATAAAAATTGCACAGCCTATTTGGCACGCTTTGGTAAACGATGCCGACCACCGCCAGCATCCAGCAGAAATTCCCCAGGAAGAACAGACGGATGATCGTATTGGCGCGCGACAGCGCATCGCACAGCACCAGGCCCACGGCAAACAGCGTGGCAAACTTCAAGCAGTTCGCGAAGGGGGAGACGAGCACATAATCCAGCGTTCGCGGAATCATCCAGAAGGCACCCGCGAAGCTCACCAGTAAAAGTCCCGGGACGCCATACTCATCGAATCGGCGAACCGCGGCCAGCACGCCGGCCATTCGCATCTGGCCCGTGGAACGCGGTAATCCGGTGGAATGCGGCA
>SCQX01000086.1 GCA_004298545.1 Candidimonas sp.
TCGTTGCCGTCGATGATGTCGCGGTTGGTGATCGACTGAACCGTCACCTTCGCGCTGCCGCTGCCGGTGAGCCCGAGTTTGGACGCCGCGGCGTAGGAAAGGTCGATGATGCGGCTGCTGTGGAATGGGCCGCGGTCGTTGATGCGAACGACGATCGATTTGCCGGTGGACAAGCGTGTCACGCGCGCATAACTGGGAATGGGCAGGGTTGGGTGGGCGGCCGTCATGGCGTACATGTCGTAGCGCTCGCCGCTGGCCGTTCTCTGGCCATGGAATTTTTTCCCGTACCAGGTCGCCAGGCCGCTCTTCGTGTAGGGCCGATTGGGCTTCGTTGGAATGTATTCCTTGCCGAAGACTTGGTAGGGCTTGCTGGTGCTGGATAATGGGGTTTCGATGCGCGGGACGGCATCGGGCAGGGAGGCGACGTTGGCGGGGGGATGTTCGCCCGGGCCATCGCCCCGGACGTAACCGCCCGCGTGTTGGCCGCGGGTTGCGCAGCCGGCGAGAATAGTCAGGCTCAGGAAGGTCAGGGCGATGGCAAGTGATCGTGGACGGTTCATGGGACGTGGCTCGGTGGTTGATTGCGGTGTCGGATCAGCAACGGAGAATGGTCCGCGAATTTCTTCGCCAGTTGTTCCACGACGTAGACGGACCGGTGCTGCCCTCCCGTGCAGCCAATGGCGACGGTCAGGTAATTTCGCGTGTCTTGCATATACAGTGGTAACCAGCGGCGTATGAATCCGCCAATATCGTCAATCATGGCCCCCACGCTGCCAAACTGACTGAGCCATTGGGCAACGGGCTCGTCGCGGCCCGTGAGCGGACGCAGGGAACGGTCGTAGTGCGGGTTGGGCAGGCAGCGTACGTCGAATACCAGGTCGGCGTCGCCCGGTACGCCTCTTTTGTAGGCAAACGATTCGAAAGTCAGCACCACGGGAGCGCGGTCGGTCTGGATCAGGTCACGCATCCAGGCGCGCAACTGGCCGGGTGTCAGGTCCGATGTGTCGATGACATGTTCCTGATTGCGCAGCGGCGCGAGCAATTCGCGCTCTGTGTCGATGCATTCCTGCAGGGACGGCGTCTTGCCGCCTTGCGCAAGCCGGTCGGTCAGGGGATGGCGTCGCCGCGATTCCGAGTAGCGCTGCAGCAGCGTGTGGTCGCTGGCGTCGAGGAAGATGACCTTGAATACCGTACCTTGCGCTCTGAGACCGGTGATCACGTCGGGCAGTCCGGCCAGTTCGCCCGGGGACCGGACGTCGATCGAGATGGCAACCCGCTCGAGTTCGTCCTCGCGCGTGCTCGCGATGAACTCGTGGAGAAAGCGCACCGGCAGATTGTCCACGCAGGTATAGCCTGCGTCTTCCAGAAAGCGCAGTGCCACGGATTTGCCCGAGCCGGATATTCCCGTGATGAGTACTATTTTGAGCATACGATTCGACTGACGGGCCCGATTGACGCCAGGCGGCGCCGGCGGGATGCCCGTAATGATGTTCACAGCACGTGGGCCGTTGCCGCCGGCCCAACCACACACAGCCAACCCAGTGAAGAAAGGCCACCCGCGCGTAGACGGCGTGAATGAACCTATTCGCGGCGGCTGTTCCGCATGATGGCAAGCGCCTGGCGTTCGATGAATTCGCCCATTGTGTCGATTCCGCGCAGGGTGAGGATGGTGTTGCGTACCGCGGCTTCGACGAGTACGGCCAGATTCCTGCCCGCGGCCACCTGTAGCATAACCCGTCGGATGGGGATTCCCAAGATATCCTGTGTTTCGTCCTGTTCCGGCAGACGCTCGAAATTCTCGGGCGTCGCGCGTACCAGTTGCACCACCAATTTGAGTTTCATTTTACGACGCACCGATGTCTCGCCGAAAATGGTGCGGATATCGAGCAGGCCCAGCCCCCGCACTTCCAGCAGGTTCTGCAGCAGCGCGGGGCAATGTCCATCGACGACGTTTGGCGCGCTGCGCGATAGCTCGACCGCGTCGTCGGCCACCAAACCGTGGCCGCGTGAAATCAGTTCCAGCGCCAGCTCGCTCTTGCCAAGCCCCGACTCGCCCATGATCAGCACGCCCAGCCCCAGGACGTCCATGAGAACGCCGTGTACCGTCGTTCTTGGTGCCAATCGTTTGCCAAGGTAGATGCGCAGCAGGTCGATCAGTTCGGCCGCTTCGATGCTTGTGGTCAGGAGTGGCAGTTGCTTCGAATCGCAGAATTTCCGGAGGTCTTCGGGCGTTTGCAGATTTTGCGCAATCAGGATCGCCGGAACGCCTCCGGCGAGCAGATCCTCCAGGTGGTGGAAGCGGCGTTTGGGCTCGAAGCGCAGATAGTAGGCAAGTTCCTCCTTGCCGAACACCTGAATGCGCGCCGGATGGATCAGATTCAGGTGCCCCACCAGATCGGCGGCCGACATTCCGGTGTCGGGGATGAGCTTGTCGGCCGCATCCGCGCCGGCGACCCAGGTGAATGGGATTTTGTCGGTATTGTCGTTGACGAGTTCCTGGATGGTGAGCATGGGGTCAGGCCGGCGGTGTGGTGAGCAGGCGATGGACGGCCGCTGGATCGGTTTCGGTCGATAGGGACTCGCGCAGCGCGGGGTCGGAGGCCAGGCGCGCGATTTCGGCAAGCATGTCGAGATGCATCTGTGTGGCCGTTTCCGGCACTAGCAGGAAGAACAGTAAATTGGCCGTGCGTCCATCGTTCGCATCGAAGTGCACGGGATGCGCCAGACGAAAAAACGCCGCGCAGGGTTCCCTCAGGTTTTTGAGGCGCCCGTGCGGCAAGGCAATCTGGTGTCCCAGCGCGGTCGAACCGAGGCGTTCACGCGCGATCAGGCTGTGAAATACCGCCGTTCTGGCAATACCATGGTGGTTTTCGAAAAGCAGACCCGCCTGTTCGAATGCGCGTTTTTTACTGGTGGCTTCCATGTCGAGCACTACATTGCGCAGCGGCAGGATTCGAGACATCAGGTTCATAGGGGCCAATTATAGGGAGAAAATCCGATGGGCTGCCGGGCGCGCAAAATGCGAAGGCCTCAATCCCGGAGGGACTGAGGCCAGCCAAGTGACGCTGTATCACCGCGCGACCCCGTTGGGTTGGCGGTGTGTTTTCAGGGCCGGATTCGAACAGGTGTCATTCGACGGCCAATTCTTGCCGCTTGACGGGCTCGTGAGCGTGATTTTGAACCTTGGTCTTGTACTTTATGACCTGGCGGTCGATTTTGTCGGCCAGTAAGTCAATGGCGGAATACAGATTGCCGTCGGTGGCTTCGCAGTGGATGTCCTTGCCACGCAGCCTCATGGTGATTTCCGCCGTGTGTTTCAAGCGCTCTACCGAGAGCATGATCTGGGTGTCGACAACGTCGTCGAAATGTCTCGCAACCCGGGCCAGCTTATTCAATACATAGGCGCGTATGGCGGGAGTTACTTCGAGATGTCGACCAGTAATGCTCAGGTTCATGTTATTGCTCTCCTAGAAAAGGCAATAGGGACACAAAGTACGCGCAAATTCAGGTTTGGTGACCACCTCCTGGACGAGTTGACGCTGAATTCAGTGTATAGATTATGGCGGGTAAATCAAGTGCCGGCATCGGGTGCGGGGGGTGCCCGATGCCCGCGTTGCCTGGGGATGCGGCCGGACGCGCGGACCGAATTTTTGCATTCGTTGCCGCGCGGTCGCGATGGTTCACATTTTGAAATTTTTGCCGAGATAGACTTTGCGCACGGCGTCGTTGTCGATGATGTCTCGTGGATGCCCGTCGGTCAGCACTTTGCCTTCGCTGATGATGTAGGCCCGCTCGCAAATGCCCAGCGTTTCGCGCACGTTGTGATCGGTGATGAGCACCCCGATGTTGCGCGTTTTCAGAAAATGCACGATACGCTGGATTTCTATGACGGCGATCGGGTCGACTCCCGCAAACGGTTCGTCGAGCAGGATGAAGCGCGGGTGCGTCGCCAGCGCGCGCGCGATTTCTACGCGGCGGCGCTCGCCCCCAGAAAGGGAAATCGCGGTGTTGCGGCGGATGTGGCCGATTTGCAGCTCGTCGATCAGCACTTCGAGGTTCTGGCCGATCTTGGCCGACGAGTATGGCCTGCCGTCATCGTCACTCTGCAGCTCCAGCACCGCGCGTATGTTTTCCTCGACCGTGAGGCGGCGAAACACCGAGGCATCTTGCGGCAGATACGAAAGCCCCATTCTTGCCCGCCGGTGCATGGGCATGCCGGTGATGACCGTGTCGTCGATTTCGATGCGGCCCGCGTCGGTGGGTATGATGCCCACGATCATGTAGAAACAGGTTGTTTTTCCGGCGCCGTTCGGCCCCAGCAGCCCCACGACCTCGCCGCTTTCCACGGCGAGGGAAACATCCTGCACGACAGCGCGTTTGCCGTAAGTCTTGCGCAGCCCTGTCGCCCGCAAGATGCCGTGTGCGGTGGAAGCGCGGTGCGCGCCGTCCGATGCCGTCGGCGTGTTGTCTCGCATGAATGGCTGGAATCGGAACATGAAGGCGAGAGGCGGCGGGCGCGGTCAGCGTCCGATTGGCTGGCGGGCGCGCGGCGCGTCGCGCGAGGACTTGTCGTGAGGCCGCGCTTTTCGCGGAGAGGCCGCCAGCCCGGATTTCCTCTGGCACTCCGCAATGGCGGCATCGACTTTCGCCTGTGGCTGCGCGACTGAACGAACCCTGCCGTCGCG
>SCQX01000087.1 GCA_004298545.1 Candidimonas sp.
CGGAAGAATGGGGAATGACTGGTGGGTGCTACAGGACTCGAACCTGTGACCTACGCCGTGTAAAGGCGCCGCTCTACCAACTGAGCTAAGCACCCCAACGGCCGCTGGCGCGCGGCCCGCCCGAAACGGACGCTATGTGCCCGTATGAAACAACCAACAAGAAGCCGGCGAGGGGCGCCATTTCTGTGGTGACCGCCCGCGACGGCACCCAGCGCCCGGCGCCGCGTGCGCCTTTCAGTTGACAGCGTCCTTGAGCGCTTTGCCCGGACGGAACTTGGGCACCCTGGCCTTCTTGATTTTTATCGCCTCGCCAGTGCGCGGGTTGCGGCCGGTGCGCGCCGCCCGTTCAGAGATGGCGAACGTGCCGAAACCAACCAGCGTCACCGACCCCTTCTTTTTGAGTGTGGTTTTGACCGCGCCGATGAAAGCTTCCAGAGCGCGGCCGGCATCGGCCTTGGACAGATCCGCCTTGGAAGAGATGTGCTCGATAAGTTCGGTTTTGTTCATTAAGGAGTACCCCCGAAAATTATTTTAGTCAGATCCGCGCACCGCGACAGGCATCGGCGCCCGGCCTCGAAAATATGCGGCACGCCGGGTGCCGCATAGGTTGCCCACATAAACATGCCGGGCGTGTCGCCCCGCCGGCTAACGCGTATTAAGCCTTTGAAAAAAAGCCATGTCAAGAGACGAACCGCCCAAAACCCGCATAATTGCTGACTTTTTTATATTTGCATCACGGCCGCGACAAAAATCACCGTGGGGTTGACAGCCGCGCACGAACGCCTCGAGTCCACCCGGCGTGAACGAATGGAGCCCATGCCACGGGTGGGTGGGCGTCCGACGCGAAGCGGGAAGGCCGGTTCAGACGCTTCCCGCGGCTTCAGAAATGACCCAACGCCTGCGTGAAATCGGCAAGCAGATCTTCGGTATCCTCGATGCCGACCGAAATGCGCACGAAAGTGTCGGATATCCCCATGAGCGCACGCTGTTTCGCGCCCATCTCGTAGTAGATGGTCTGCGCCATCGGCAGTATGAGCGTTCGCGTATCGCCAAGGTGCGTTGCCAGTATGGGGATTTCGAGCCAGTTGAGGAATTCGAACAGGTCGATGCCGTCGACGAGATCGACCCCCATGAGGGAACCGAATTTGCCGCCGAAGAATTCGGCCGCGCGCGTATGCTGGGCGTGAGACGCAAGGCCGGGGTAACGCACGCTGGCGACCTTCGGATGATTCTCGAGAAATGTCGCGAGCGTCATGGCGTTGGCGCAGCATTTGTCCATGCGCAACGCCAGCGTCTCCGCCCCGATGGCGATGCGATGGGCCGCATCGGACGATAACGTGCCCCCCATGTCGCGCAGGCCTTTCTTCTTGATTTGCGTCAGGCCCCAGGTGGAGACCGGCCCTTTGCGATACGGTTCGGCGATGTTCGGATAGGTGGACCAATCGTACAGACCGGTGTTGGTCACCGCGCCGCCCAGCGCATTGGCGTGCCCGCCAATGTATTTCGACAACGAGTTGACGGTCAGCGACGCGCCAAATTCCGTACCGGTGCACAGCCAGGGCGTGGACAAGGTGTTGTCCACGACATAGACGAGATTCTTGTCGCGGCACCACGCGCCAACCGCGCGCATGTCCGCCACCTGCGTGCCGGGATTGGCGATCGATTCCACGAAAACCATACGCGTTTCGGGGCGCCACGCCCTCTTCACCTCGTTGGCATCTGTGGCGTCGACGAGCGTCACCTCCACACCCAGCGCCGCCAGCGTGTTCAACAAGCTGTTCGTATTGCCAAAAATGTACTTGCTGGAAATCAGGTGGTCGCCACGATGCAACAGGGCAAAAAAAGTGGCGTTGAGCGCCGCCATGCCAGTGGCGAAGCTGATGGTTGCCAGCCCCTGCTCCATCTGCGTGACCTGGGCCTCGAGCGCCGCCGTCGTCGGAGTGCCCTGACGCGCATAGGTATAACCCGGTTTGCCCTGGAACACGGCCGCGATTTCGTGCGCATCGGTGTAGGCATACTGAGACGACGGATGGATGGGCTTGTGAACAGCGCCATGTTCGGCGCCGGCACGGCGATCGGAATGAAGAATGGTGGTGGTAAAGCCGTTTTTGGGCATGACGATAGGCAAGGTGTATCCAGGGAGACGATATTATGCGCCTTCGCGGCCCACGCCGGCCCGATCGGCCGCCATCCGCTGGCGCACCGCCTCATAGAGGCAAACGGCACTGGCAACGCTCACGTTCAGACTTCCCACGGATCCCAGCATGGGGATGGCCACACACTCGTCACACGCCTCGCGCGTCAGCCGCCGCATCCCCTCGCCCTCGGCGCCCAGTACCCACGCCACCGGGCGGCGCGCATCCACACCGTGAAAATCGCCGCCCGCCCGATCGTCGGTGCCAATCAGCCACACCCCGCGATCCTTGAGGTGACGTAAAGTGCGCGCCAGGTTGGTCACCATGAGATAGGGCACCGTCTCGGCGGCGCCGCAGGCAACGCGCGCCACCGTCGACCCAAGCCCCACCGCCCGGTTGCGCGGCGCAATCACGGCGTGAACGCCAGCCGCATCGGCCGTGCGCAGGCACGCGCCCAGGTTGTGCGGGTCGGTGACACTATCCAGAACCAGCAGCAGCGCGGCCTCCCCCCTCGCTTCCAAGTCATCCAGCACGTCATCGATATCGGTGGCCAAAGGTTGCACCTGTGCGATGGCCACGATGCCTTGATGGCGCAGTCCGCGGGCCAGAGCATCCAGTTCCGCGGCCGACACCGGGCGTATGCGCACGCCGGCGATGCCCGCCTGCCGCGCGAGCAGCGACATCCGTTTGTCGTGCCGCGTGGCGTCGGCGCAAAGATCGACGATGGAGGCTGGCGCATGCCGCAGCCGGGCGGCAACCGCGTGAAAACCGGCAAGTATTCGAGTAGCTGCCACGACGAAACCTACTTGCGCCCGCGACGATTGCTTCTGCTGGCCGAGGCGGCCGCTCGGGCGCCGCGCTTGGCCGCCGCGCGCCGCTCGCGCGCCGGACCTTTGAGCGATGGGGGTTTGGTCGGCGCCGCCCGTTTGATACGACGCGTGTGTTGCGGCGCCGACGGCTGGCGCAGAGCCTTGAAGCTCGTACCCTTCACCAAGCGAAACTCGATGCGCCGCGCCTCGAGATCGACGCGCGCAACCTGCACCTGCACGGTATCGGTCAAGCGGTAGCGAATTCCCGTGCGTTCGCCGCGCAATTCGTGCATGGCCTCATTGAACTGGAAATAATCAGACCCGAGCTCCGACACATGCACCAGCCCCTCGACGAACAGTGTGTCGAGCGTGACGAAGATGCCGAAGCTCGTCACACCGGTCACGTGCCCGCCGAATACTTCTCCGACGCGCTCTTTGACGAACCAGCACTTGAGCCACGCCTCGACGTCGCGCGAGGCATCGTCGGCGCGACGCTCATCGGCCGACAACAACAGGCCCAGCTTCTCCCAGACGGCATGTTCACGCTCGCCTTTCGGCAGCGCGGCAAGCGCCGCCGCATCATCGAGCGCCGGCACGTATCGCGTGCCATCGATGACGGCCTTGATGACGCGGTGCGTCAGAAGATCGGGATAGCGCCGGATGGGAGACGTGAAATGCGCATAGTGGTCGTAGGCCAGACCGAAATGCCCGATGGGGTCGGGGCTGTAGATGGCCTGCTGCATGGAACGCAAACACATCGTCTGCACGATTTCAAAATCAGGCCGGCCGCGCGCCGACTGAACGAGACGCGCGTAATCGTGTGTAGATGGTGTATCGCCGCCGTCGAGCACGAGCCCCAGGCTGCGCAGGAAATCGCGCAATGCCTGCAATTTTTCCGGGGTCGGGCCCTCGTGCACCCGGTACAACGCGGCGCGCTTGTTGCGCGCCACAAAATCGGCCGCGCAGGTATTCGCGGCCAGCATGCATTCTTCGATCAATTTATGCGCATCATTGCGTACATACGGCACGATCTTTTCTATGCGACCCAGCGGATTGCAGAGAATCTTTGTCTCCACCGTGTCGAAATCGACCGCCCCACGACGCACACGCGCTTGCGCCAGAAGATGATAGAGCGCGTAGAGATCCTGGAGTTGCGGCAGCACTGCCGCCATCGATTGCGCGGCCGGCCCATCGACCTGCTGCAAGGCGGCCCAGACGTCAGTGTACGTTGTGCGCGCGTGCGAACGGATGACGGCGGCATAGAACTGATAGGCCGACACCTCGCCCGCTTTCTTTCCGGCATGAGGAATGAACATGTCACAGACCATAGCCAGGCGATCAACGTTGGGGTTGAGCGAGCACAAGCCATTGGACAGTGATTCGGGCAACATGGGGATGACTTGCCGCGGAAAGTAGACGCTGGTGCCGCGCGCCAGCGCCGCCTCGTCGAGCGCACCGCCCGGCTCCACGTAACGACTCACATCGGCGATCGCGACCAGCAGGCGCCAACCCTTCGTTTTACGCACCCCATTGCCGGACTGCGCCGCCTGACAGAAGACGGCATCGTCGAAGTCGCGCGCATCTTCGCCATCGATGGTGACGAACGGTAGATCGCGCAAATCGATCCGCCCCTCGCGGTCAGCCGCTTCGACCGTCGACGGCAGGCGCGCCGCCTGATCGAGCGCCGCATCGGAGAAGTGCAACGGCACGTCAAATTTACGAACGGCAATTTCGATTTCCATGCCTGGGTCGTCGATTTCTCCCAGAACCTCGACGATTCGGCCCAACGGCTGCGTATGGCGTGTGGGTTGCTGCACGATCTCGACGGTGACGACCTGACCATTCTCCGCGCCCCCTGTTTCCCCGGGCGGAATGAGAATATCGTGCTTGATGCGCTGATCTTCCGGCGCAACGATCAGTGCGCCGTGCTCTTTGAGAAAGCGCCCCACCAGGCGATTGGTGCGCCTCTCCACCACTTCGACGATGATCGCCTCGGGGCGGCCGCGGAACAGACCGTCAGGCTTGACCAGCACACGGTCGCCGTGCAAAACCTTGAGCATCTCGCGCGGCGGCAGGAACAGGTCGGGGCCGCCATCATCGCGCAACAGGAAGCCGAAGCCGTCGCGATGACCTTGCACACGCCCGGCGATGAAGTCGGAGTTGTTGTTGATCAGCAGCTGTCCACTGGGGTTGCGCAGCAACTGGCCGTCGCGTTCCATCGCCTTCAGACGACGCTCGAACCCCACCGGGAATGGTGCCGCCACACCAACCTTCCGCGCCAGTGCCTCGGGGGAAAGTGGCTGCGCCGCTAGACGCATCTGCGCCAGAATGGCTTCCCGACTGGGAACGCTGGGATCGAAATCAGGCGGAATGTCGGGAAGGCCATTGAAGATCTCGTTGTTATTGATATTATTCTTCGATCGATTGGTCAAAAGTAGATTTCCGTTCAAGTAAAAATTCCGCTATACTTTCGCTTCTTTTCGATAAGAAAGAGCAAGGCTAGGCGCGAGATAAAAGTATTAGCATACTCTGTCTGAATGCCCAGGTGGCGGAATTGGTAGACGCGCATGGTTCAGGTCCATGTGCCGCAAGGTGTGGAGGTTCGAGTCCTCTCCTGGGCACCAGCAAAACAACATCGACACTTCACCGCCCACGAGGCGGGTCCCGCAATTCGAATCCCCGCGATCATGACGATCCCGGGGTTTTTCTTTGTTCGCCCGCCACCTTGCCCATCCGCCACTGCCGTGCGCGGCGAGCGCTACGCGCGGAGCGTCAGCCATTCAGTTGTAGAACCCGCAACAACCCTCATCGTGATGCCAATGATGATGATAACCACCGCCGGCCGGA
This sequence comes from Candidimonas sp., assembly GCA_004298545.1. Lineage (GTDB taxonomy): Bacteria > Pseudomonadota > Gammaproteobacteria > Burkholderiales > Burkholderiaceae_B > SCQX01. The sequence goes on from SCQX01000087.1 coordinate 5,792, forward strand.
ACCACTATGCACCCCGCCAGTGTGGCGGCCAGGACAATCGCAATTAGAATTTTCATGAAACCCATCTGAAACGCATGCTCATGCCTCGATTCTAGGCAGCGCGCGAGCCAAGCGTCTTGCGGAACGTAACCATTTGGGCCAAGCCTAAACAAAATCCTCGCCCCAGGAGCGCACTGCCTGGGAAAGCGGGAAATGGCTGAAACAACTTTCTGCGCGGAACGTGTTCGATGCCACCGCGCTCA
>SCQX01000088.1 GCA_004298545.1 Candidimonas sp.
CAATTCCCGCGCCCGGCCGCGCAGGGCGCGGGGGTCGACCCCCGCCTGGTTCAGTTCGCAGGCATGGCCGACCAGCCATTGTTCCATCAGCCGTGTGTCGGTTTCCAGATGGAATTGCAGTCCCAGCACGCGCGGGCCCGCGGCGAACGCCTGATTCGCGCAGACTGGCGTGGCGGCCAGCCGCTGGGCGCTGTCTGGGATGTCGAATTGGTCGCCATGCCAGTGCAGGACCGGTGTGCCGTCCAGCGCGGCAAGAGGAGACGCCTGACCCGCGCGGGTCAGGGTGATCGTGTCGAAACCGATTTCCTTGACACCCAGCGCCGCCACGCGGGCACCCAGCGCGTGGGCGATCAGTTGTGCGCCCAGGCAGATGCCGAGCAGCGGCCGCCGCGCGGCCAGGCGGCGCCGCACCAGGTTCAGCTCATTGGCGAGAAACGGGTAAGTTTGCGTGTCGTAGACGCCGATGGGACCGCCCAGCGCCACCAGCAAGTCGGGCGTGCCGGCGTCCACGGCGGCAAGGTCGTCCATGGTGGCGTCGATGTAGCGGATGTCGTGGCCTCGCTCGCGCAGCAGGGGTTCCAGCGTGCCCAGATTTTCGAAGTGCACGTGGCGAATGGCGACAGTGGTTTTCATCGGACGCTTCCTTGCGTGGTGTTTGTCTGGCCCGGGGCGTTGGCGTGGCTGCCCGCGCCAACCCGGCGCAGCGCAAATTGTCGCACGCTTGCCAACGTTGCGCCCCCGTCGCGTCGCCTGAGAGGAACAAGGCGGTTGCCCTTGCCATGACCGATCCTGAAGCCCCGGCTCTGTCGGAGGATACCTGCGTTGCGCCGTGCGAAGCCATTGCGGGCGTTGCCGCCCGACACGATGCGGGCAAAACCGACCACAAAATCGCCGGTGGGAAAGGCTGGCCGCCGATGATCGTTTGAATTTCTGAGACGGGATGTCCGACCGCTACACGCCCCGCAGCAGTGTGGCCAGCCCCCATCCGATCAAGGCCAGGCCAGCGACACGGCTGAGCCATCGCCCGCCGGGAAGCAGCTTTTCCGCCAGAACGAACGAGGCCAGGATACCTATCCAGTACAGGTTCACGATGCCGCCGACAAAAAGCAGCAGCATGATCGGCCCGCAACAGCCGACGCAATACAGACCGTGTCGGATGCCCATGATAAATGCGCCGCCGGCGCCGCCGCGCCAGTGCGTCAGTACAAAATCCAGGGGCGATCGGCAACGCCGCAGACACGCGTATTTCCATGGCGTCCACTGATAGACGCCGGCGGCGATCGACACCGAGGCCGCCAGGACAAGACTGGTGAGCCCCAGCGTGGAAGACAGCAGGGCCAGCCTTTCCAGCCAGAATTGCAGCAAAACGGCACCCACGCTGAACCCACCCCATACGGTGGCGTAACCCAGAACGAAGGTGGCGATCCCGTTCGCAGGGCTGCCTTCAGGCGAGCGGCTGCGCGCCACCCTGGCATACAGCAACACCATCGGGGCGGCGCTTGGCAGCATCATGGCGGCCATCATCACCAGCCACATCGACAGCATGAGCCCCCAGTGGTCGAGCGTCCAGGGCGTGACGCTCGTGGGCATGACCATGCCCGCCATCTTCTCGTCGCCGGCATCGAGGCTCAGAATCAGGGTGCCCCACGACAGCAGGACGAGCAACGACAAGCCGCCGATCACCAGCGCGCGATCGTGCCGCAACATCCTTTCCAGAAGGGTGCGATCGTCCATGCGGCGTTACGCTAGGCCGGTTCCTCGATACCATGCGGGGTTTGCACGACGTTGGCTAGCGTGCTGTGCGAGCCTTGAGTCTTGAACTGGATTGCACCCGTACTTCTGATGTTGGCCGATGCCACTTCGGCATCCCGGTGCTCGAAGCCCTCGGGCATGACGACGCGGATGCGATGCGGCA
>SCQX01000089.1 GCA_004298545.1 Candidimonas sp.
GCGCTGCAGCAGATTTCACCGTCCATACGCGAAGCGGCATTGCTCGAAGGCGCCTCGCGCTGGCAATATTTCCGCCGCATCCTGCTGCCGCTGCTGATGCCCACGACGCTGTTCGTGTTCATCAACGCCCTGATCGACGCGTTTCGCGTCGTCGACCAGATCGTCGTCATGACGACCGGCGGGCCCGACAACGCCAGCACGTTGCTGTTGTTCTATATCTACCAGGTTGGCTTTCAGTTCTGGGATTCCGCTTACGCGGCCACACTGACCGTGGTGCTGCTGGCAATCCTGGCCATAACCGCCCTGGCGAACTTCCGCTGGCTTGACCGCAAGACGCACTACCAATGAAGACCAACCTGCTCGATACGATGGGCGCGTGGCTGCTGGGGCTGCTGTGGTTCCTGCCACTGGTCTACACGGTATGGGCGGCGTTCCATGCTTCCATCTACGCCACGCAATTCTCGTTGACCGCGCCGCTCACCCTGTCCAATTTCGTTGCAGCCTGGAATGCGGCGCCATTCGCGCGCTATTTCCTGAACACCTTCTTGCTGGTCACCATGGTGCTGGTCGCGCAATTCGTACTTTGCACCCTGGCCGCCTACGCCTTCGCGCGTTTCGAGTTCAGGGGTCGCGACCTGGTGTTTCTGCTGGTGCTCTTGCAGTTGATGATCATGCCCGATGTGCTCATCGTCGAGAACTACCGCATCATGAGCTGGCTGGGCGTGAACGATACTATCTTCGCCATCGGGCTGCCATATTTCGCGTCGGCATTCGGCATCTTCCTGTTGCGCCAGACTTTCAAGACCGTGCCGCGCGAGCTGGAGGAAGCGGCGCGCGTCGAAGGTGCCAGCCGCTGGCAAATCCTGATGCGCGTCTACGTTCCGCTGGCGCGCCCCATCTACGTCGCCTACGGACTGGTGTCCGTAAGCTACCACTGGAACAACTTCCTCTGGCCGCTGATCATCACGAAATCGGTGACCACCCGGCCGATCACCGTTGGCCTCCAGGTGTTCGCCTCGTCGGATCAGGGCATCGACTGGTCGATCATAACGGCCGCCACGCTGCTAAGCGCCGCCCCCCTGCTCATCGCCTTCCTGCTGTTCCAGCGCCAGTTCGTCCAGTCGTTCATGCGCGCCGGCATCCGCTAGGCACGCGGCTGCCTACACCATGTCGGCAACGGAGTCGAGTACGAAATCGGGCGAGAAATCAGTGGCGGACAACTGATCCATGCGGGTTTCCCCCGACAGGACCAGCAGGCTTTTCGCGCCGATATTCCTGGCGAAGCGCATGTCCGTATACAGCCGGTCTCCCACCATCAGCGCGCGCGCCGGATCGACGGGTGCCCGAGCCTGTATCGCCGCCAGCATGCTTGGCGTCGGTTTTCCGAAAATCTGTTCGGGCGACTTCCCGGTCGCGGCCTTCAACATCTCCAGGAACGAACCCACGTCGGGAAGCGGCCCGTCCTCGGACGGGCAGAACAGGTCACAGTGCGTTGCCAGCATTGGAACCCCCGCATTGATGTGGCGGCAGGCCGCGGCAAGTTTCGCGTAGGTCAGCTCCGTGTCGTAGCCGATCACCACGTATTCCGGATTCCGGTCCACCACCGCGATCCCGGCATGCGCCACGGCGTCGCAAAGGCCGCGGGTTCCCAGCACATGCACCCTTCCGATACGTTGCGCCCGCAGGTAAGCGACGAGCGAGTCCGTGGAGAGAATGACTTCATCGTCCGTTGCGGGAATATCGAACGCCCGCAGACGTTCCACATACTGACGCTTCGATTTCGACGAATTGTTCGACAGGAAATAAACACACTTGCCCAGCGCGCGCAACCGCCCGACCGCCCGCGCCGCGCCGGCTATGGGCTTGTGGCCGAGATACAGTGTGCCGTCCAGATCAAAGAAAATAGTATCGACGGCCGAAAGATGCTTGCGAAAATGCACAGGGTCTCGATTCATGGCGAACGCCGGCTGACAGGAAGGAAAGTGAACGTCGTCGCCCGACTGGCGGTGCCCGCGACGGCATCGCATCGCGCCGGCCGACGGCTGGCGGCGCAACAACACGGGGAACACTGATGCACAGGAAAGGCTGATACACTGACGCTACAAATGACACGGACGTGGTGCGGAAACCTTCTCACATAGCCCACGCTTGGGGCCCTCCGATCAAGTTTACCTGACCGCCGCATCCTTTCGGCGGACGCATCCGATTCAGGCAACTCGACGAGGAGGTTCCGGGGGAGATCTCGGTTGGAACCCAATTTAGGATTCATCGGCCTTGGCGCCATGGGCGCGCCCATGGCGCACAGGCTGCAAGCGGCGGGCTACCGCCTGGTCGCGTGCGACACCAATGCGTCGGCGCTGGCCGGGCTCGCGGGCAGCGGAGCCGCCATCGCGGCAACCCCGGCAGACGTCGCATCGCAAGCCGACATCACCTTCGTCAGCCTGCCCACACCCGAGGTGGTGCGGGCGGTGGCGCTTGGCGACGACGGAATCCGCAACGGCAAGTCGACCAAAATATACGTCGACATGTCGACCACGGGCGCAACGACGGCGCAAACGGTTGCGCGGCAACTCCTCACGTGCGGTATCGCCAGCGTCGATGCGCCGGTCAGCGGCGGCGTGCGCGGCGCGCGCGACGGCACACTCACCATCATGGTGTCCACCGACCCGGCCAGCTACCAGCGCGTTCTTCCCCTGCTGGAAGTGCTGGGCAAGAAAATTCTCTATGTGGGAGCAGCGGCCGGCCTGGCGCAGACCGCGAAGGTCATCAACAACCTGCTCGCGGCAACGGCAATGGTAGCCTCGTGCGAAGCGGTGGTCATGGGCACCAAGGCGGGGCTCGACCCCCAGACGCTGATCGACGTGATCAATTCGGGCAGCGGACGAAATGGGGCAACTGCCGAGAAATTCCCCCGCTCGATTCTGCCGCGCACCTTCAACCATGGGTTCAAGACGCAGCTCATGTACAAGGACGTCAAACTTTGCCTGGAGCAGGCGGAGCAGCTGGGCATCCCCATGTGGGTGGGGAACGCCGTAAAACAAATGTGTGGCTTCGCTGCGGCACAGGGCAGACCAGAGGAAGACTTCACCGAAATCATCAAGCACTTCGAACACTGGGCGGGCGTCGAGGTGCGCGGCACCCTGCCCAGGCAGCCGACAGACGTGGAATAGCTTACGCGGGCATGCCGGCGACCGGCGGGCATCGCGATGACGAGGCAGTAGGCCACTCGACTCCGGGCAACCCGGAAACACAAGGAGGGAACACGAGATGCTGGACTGTGCACGTAAATGGGGAAAAATGCGCGCGCCTGTCGGTGCGGCGATCCTGGCGCTGGCGCTATCCCACGTTACGCCGACGCACGCCGAGACGGCAAACGTTCGCGTCGCCTATCAGTACGGGTTTCAGTATGTGCCGATGCTCGTCATGAAGCACCGGAACCTCATCGAGAAACATGCGCGCAAGCTGGGGATCGACAAGCTGCACGTCACCTGGCGGCAGCTTTCGGGCGCCACGACGGTGGCTGACGCGCTGTTGTCGGGCAATCTGGATTTCGGCGGCGTGGGAACGGCGCCGCTCATCCTGATGTGGTCCAAGACCCAGGGCGGCGCCAACGTCAAGGGCGTGGCCGCGCTCGACAGTACCGCCATGGTGCTCACGACGATCAATCCGAACGTGAAGACGCTGCAAGACTTCACCGACAAAGACCGCATCGCGGTGCCGGCCGTGCGATCGTCCATGCAGGCGCTCGCTCTGGAGTTCGCGGCGGCAAACATCTGGGGCCAGGCACACTACAACCGCCTCGACAAGCTGACGGTCGCCATGAAGCACCCCGACGCCGCCGCCGCGATGCTTGCGAAAAGCGGACAGATCACGGCGCACTTCACCGTGCCGCCGTTCAGCATCATGGAACTGAACGACCCGGCCATCCATAAGGTGATCGATTCCCACCAGATCTTCGACAACAACTACGCCACCCAGGACGTGCTCTACACCACGCAAAAATTTCACGACGAGAACCCGAAGGTCTATCGCGCGTTCCTCGATGCGCTGACGGAAGCGACCAACACGGCGCAGAACGACCGCAAGCTTGCCGCCGACATCTACATCCAGGAAACCAAAACGAGTCTCGACCCGGCCTTCGTGGAAAAGGTTCTGCGAGCACCCGACATCAACTATTCGACCGTGCCCAATGCCACGCTGAAACTGGCGGAATTCATGGCGCAAATAAAGGTGGTCGCCAAACCGCCGGCGAAGTGGCAAGATTTGTTCTTTCCCGAAATACATGGCGTGTCTGGCAGCTGACATCGCGTCCGCCGCGTGAACCGGCGGGCGTACCCCGCCGGCCCCGCACGCACAACCCTCAACAAGGAACCCTTGGCAATGACTACTACACGTCCCGAATTCGATACCGAACTCTTCAAGAAAGGCGCGGCGATACGCCGTGAAGTGCTGGGCGCGAACTTCGTCAAGAAATCCGACGCGGCGAATGTCGACGACTTGATGGTTCCACTCAGGAAACTGATCACCGAATCGTGCTGGGGCGACGTCTGGTCGCGCCCCGGCCTGGACCGCAAAACGCGCAGCTTCGTGAATCTGGGAATGCTGATCGGCCTGAACCGGCCGCACGAGTTGCGCCTGCACCTGCGCGGCGCCATCAACAACGGCATCACCGTCGCCGAAATACAGGAAGTGATCCTGCAATCGGCGATCTACTGCGGCGCGCCCGCCGCGCTGGATGCGATGAAGGCCGCGCGCGAGATCATCGCGGAGATGAAGCAAGAGCGCAACGCTTCGTCGTAAGCCGCCGCGATTCCGGGCGCCGCCGCGCA
>SCQX01000090.1 GCA_004298545.1 Candidimonas sp.
TGGCGACCCGCTGCCGCTGCCCGCCCGACATCTGCGCGGGATACGCGCTGACCAGATGCGGCGGCAGCCCCACGGCGTTCATCAACTCGCGCACACGCTCGCGGCGGGCGCGGCTGGTGCTCCCCGCCTGGATTTCTAGCGGTGCGGCGATCGTGTCACCCACGGTCATGCGAGGGTTGAGTGACGAATAGGGATCCTGAAAAACCGGCTGAATGAGTCGCGCGCGCTCGAGCCGGCGATAGCCGTGGATTGCGCGTCCGTCGACGCGCACGGTGCCCGCGCTGGGTGCGAGAATTCCAAGCATCAGGCGAGCCAGCGTCGTCTTGCCGCATCCCGACTCGCCAACCAGCCCCCACGGTACATGACCGCGATGGTGTCGGCGATGGAGGCCACGACACCAATGTCATGGGTGATGAGTATCAGGCTGACACCCGATTTTTTCTGTATATCCGCCAGCAACCTGAGTATCGGCGCCTGAATCGTGACGTCCAGCGCCGTGGTCGGCTCATTTGAGAACCTTGGCACCCGGCCCAACCAGATTCTTGACCAGCGACTCGCGATCGATGGCATGCGCGACCGCCTGCCGGACTTTCAACTTTTGCATCGGGTTCTCACCCGTGCGGCCCGCGGCATCGAGTGAAAGGTCAGCAACGCAGCCATCTGCGAATCAGTGTCGGGTATGGTGCGGAATATCAGCTTCCCGGGGAGCTCTCCTGAAACCGGCGCGATGCCGATGAATCGCACGCGAATAACGATATGAACACAATTTCGTTTGCGTTGCGGCAATCATTTCCTAGACTGTAGTCTTGTATCTTTCTCCGCTTCCTTTTTCGGGGATACGCCGTTTTCCGGAATACCCCGGGACCACCGGCGCCCCGCCCCGCGCAAACGATGTCCAAAATATACGTTCTCCACGAAAACAACACCTGGGTTGAACCGTTACGCACGGCGTTTGGCGAGCTGGGTCTCGTCCACGACGAATGGTTCCTCGACCGGGGCCTGCTCGACCTCTCGAAGGCGCCACCCGACGGCGTGTTCTACAACCGCATGAGCGCGTCATCCCACACGCGCGGGCACCGATACGCGCCCGAATACACGGCGGGCGTGCTTGCCTGGCTGGAATCCCACGGCCGCCGCGTCATCAACGACAGCCGCGCGCTGCGCCTTGAAATCAGCAAGATCGCGCAATATGCCGAACTCGAGCGCCACGGCATCCGCACACCGCGCACGATCGCGGCAATCGGCGCCGAGAACATCGTCGAGGCCGCGCGCGCGATGGACGGCCCATTCATCACCAAGCACAACCGCGCCGGCAAGGGCCTGGGGGTGCACCTGTTCCGCGGCGTCGACGCACTGCGCGAATACGTCGCGAGCGCGGCATTCGAGCCATCCATCGACGGCATTACGCTGGTGCAGGAATATATCGAATCCCCGGGGCAATTCATTACGCGCGTCGAATTCGTTGGTGGGCGCTTTCTCTACGCGGTGCGCGTCGACACCTCGCAAGGGTTCGAACTTTGCCCGGCCGATGCGTGCCAGATTGGCGACCTGGCGTGCCCGGTGGGCGGCGAAACCGCGGCGGCGCCGCCGCGCTTCAGCATCATCGACGGCTTCGACAGCCCCATGATCAGGCGCTACCAGCACTTCATGGCCGACAACGGCATCGGCATCGCCGGCATCGAGTTCATCACGGATGCGCACGGCGGAATCCACACCTACGACGTCAACACCAACACGAACTACAACAGCGAGGCCGAGGGCCGCGCCGGGCTGTACGGCATGCGCGCCATCGCCGCATTCCTCGGCGAGGAATCCCGTCAGCTCGAAGCCGCTGATCTGACGATGCGCGCGGCGGCAGGACGGCCACCCGCACCACGCGGGCGGCCTGACCCGCGCGTACAGCCCCGCGAATTCTCCAATCCTCGGCAGCGCGCCGCGATCCACTTCGCGCGCGCCACCCCCGCTTTTCAACCACTCCGCTCCCGCGAACGCACGCTCGCGCAATATACTTGTGCAAGCGACGTAAAAACGATGTACTGCGAGCGATGTGCGCAAAGGTGCGTGCCGCGGCACTGACCGGTACATACCCACGACAGCAGGCACCAACGAGGACGAGAGACATGACAGACGACGTTCGAGATGAAGCGGAGGCCAACGAAGCGCAGATCGCGGTGTACTGGCGGGAAGAGCAAATCTTCCAGCCGCCGCAGTCGTTCGTGGCGCAGGCGAACATGCGCGACCCTGGCATCCGTGAGCGTTTTGACGAGGCGCACTTTCCAGATTGCTTTCGCGAATACGCCGACATGCTCACCTGGTCCAGGCCGTACGAGCAGGTACTCGACACGAGCCACGCGCCGTTCTGGAAGTGGTTCGTGGGCGGCAAGCTCAACGCGTGCGAGAACTGCGTGGATCGGCACCTGGCGAATTACCGCAACAAGGCGGCGCTCATTTTCGTGAGCGAGGTCGAGGACGAGCCGCCGGTGGCGCTGACCTACCAGGAGCTGTACGTGCGGGTCAACGAAATGGCAGCGCTGCTGCGCGACTACTGCGGGCTGAAGGCGGGCGACCGGGTGACGCTGCACCTGCCGATGACACTGGACCTGCCCATCACGATGCTCGCCTGCGCGCGACTGGGGGTGATCCACTCGCAGGTCTTTGGCGGGTTCTCGGGCAAGTCCTGCGGCCAGCGCATCCAGGACTCGGGCAGCCGTTACCTCATTACGTGCGACGCGTACTGGCGTTCGGGCCAGCTCATCGACCACAAGGAGAAGGCCGACATCGCGGTGGCACAGGCGCGCGAGCTGGGCCAAGCGGTCGACAAGGTGCTCATCTGGCAACGCTACCCCGGCAAGTACAGCTCGCCCACGGCGCTGGTCGCGGGGCGCGACGTGATCGTCAACGAGGTGCTCAAGCGCTACCGCGGCGAGCGCGTGGCGCCGGTGGCGATGGACGCCGAGGCGCCGCTCTTTCTGATGTACTCCAGCGGCACCACCGGCAAGCCCAAGGGCTGCCAGCACCGCACGGGCGGGTACCTCGCCTATGTGGCGGGCACCTCCAAGTACGTGCAGGACATCCACCCGGAGGACACCTACTGGTGCATGGCCGACATCGGCTGGATCACCGGGCACTCCTACATCGTGTACGGGCCGCTGGCGCTGGCCGCCACCAGCGTGGTCTACGAGGGCACGCCCACGTATCCCGACGTGCGCCGGCCGTGGCGCGTGGCCGAGCGCCTGGGGGTGAACATCTTCCACACCTCGCCCACGGCGGTGCGGGCGCTGCGACGCGCGGGGCCGGACATTCCCGCAACCTGCGCGCAGCACTTCAAGCACATGACCACGGTGGGCGAACCGATCGAGCCGAACGCGTGGCGCTGGTACTTCGACCAGATCGGCAAGGGCGAGGCGGTCATCTGCGACACGTGGTGGCAGACCGAGAACGGGGGCTTCCTGTGCAGCACGCTGCCGGCGCTCGATGCGATGAAGCCGGGCAGCGCGGGCCCGGCGCTGCCCGGAATCTACCCGGTGATCTACGACGACGACGGCAAGGCGCTGCCGCGCGGCTCGAACATCGCGGGCAACCTGTGCATTCGCAACCCCTGGCCGGGCATCATCCAGACCATCTGGGGCGATGACCAGCGTTTCGTCGACACCTACTTCAAGCGTTACTGCAAGAACCCGAAGAGCACCGACTGGCGCGACTGGCCGTACATGTCGGGCGACGGCGCGATGGAGGCCGCCGACGGCTACTTCCGCATCCTGGGGCGCATCGACGACGTGATCAACGTCTCGGGGCATCGCCTGGGCACCAAGGAGATCGAATCGGCGGCAATGACGGTGCCGGGGGTGGCCGAGGCGGCGGTGGTGGCCGTGGCCGACGAGGTCAAGGGCAAAGTGCCGGAGGTCTATGTCTCGCTCGCGGCCGGTTCCAAAGCCGATCCGGCGGCGATCGTCGACGCGGTGAACGCGGCCTGCGAAGACATCATTGGCAAGATCGCGCGCCCGGCGCGCGTGCACGTGGTGCCCGACATGCCCAAGACGCGCTCGGGCAAGATCATGCGCCGGGTGCTGGCGGCCATCTCCAACCACCGCGACGTGGGCGATGTGACCACCCTGGCCAACGCCAGCGTGGTCGACGACATCCGCCGGCAGGTGCAGGGATGAGCTCCCGGCGGCCGCGCGCATACCACCGACCCGGCCAGCGGCATCAGCAAACCGGTACGCGGGCAGCGCCATGACACCGGCCATCCCGAAGGAAACCTTGCTCGCGCTGGCGGAAGCGGTTCGCGAAACCTGCGTGCGGGCGGCGCTCGACGGTTACGAGCAGGCCGGCATAAGCGGTCTGTGCGGCGAGGGGCGCTGGGAAATGGCTGTCGATGCCATGCAGTCAATGAAGCTCGACGACGTCGTTCAGGCGATCGCACAACAACTGCCGAACTAGTGGCGTGCATCGACAGTTCGCTTCATGAAGATGCCGGTGCGCGCCACGCCGTCGAACGCCACCGGCAGTCGTTGCCGCCACCCCTATTCCGCGCCCACCTTTAGTAGAGTAGAATCGCCATTGTGCAATGCAATAAATGCGCAGCTCCGGTTGCGCGACACGATTGCACCGGGCGCCGCGCCATTGGCGTTCACGCCGATCGGGCAGACGACGCCTCCTCTTAATCCAGTGGGAACAGTCTGAGGAGACATGGCTATGAACACTATTCATCAAGAGGCCTTCGACAGCCAGAAAGCCGTGCTGGATGGCATGATCGCCGTCCAGAATTCGTTTTTCGAAGGGTTCGAGAAACTGGTCGACCTGAACCTGAAGATCGCGCGGGCGAGCCTGGAAGATGCCGCGCAAAGAATGCAGAAAGCCCTCGAAATCAGAGACCCCCAAGAGACCGTCGCGTTCGCCGCCGGCCTGGCGCAGCCAGACGTCGAAAAAGCATTGGCATACGGTCGGCAGGTCGGCGACATCATCAGCAACTTGCGGGCCGACCTCACGCGGTTGAGCGAAGAGCACATCGCCCGCCACCGGAAAGAGGTTGGCGAAGCCATCGAGCGGCTCTCCGAGAAGGCACCCGCGGGCTGTGAAAATGCCGTTGCGCTGATGAAGTCATCGCTTTCGACGGCGGCAAATGCCTACGAAGCGGCAACCAAAGCAGCAAAGCAGGCCAGCGAGACCATCGAGTCGAACATCAACGCCGCAACGGACGCCACGCTGAAGGCGGCGTCCGCCGCGGCGGACGCCGGCAAGCCGGCCACGCGCGCGCGCCGCGCTCCTGCGCAGTCCTAGACCAACGGCCAGGAAGGCACACTCACACCTCAAGGAGCGCACGGCGTGAATCAACTCACGAATCTGTACCGCCTGCACGAGATTCAGCGCCTGTTCCTCGCACCGTGGGCGGCATTCATGGAAATAGGGTCGCAAGCGTTCTCCAGCCCTTATAGCCCGCTTGCCTATACGCCCGTTTCGCGCCCGATGGCGGCCGCCTACCAGTTGAGCTATCGTCTCGGCAAGGACTACGAGGCGCCGGCCTGGGGTATCTCGTCCACCGCCGTGGGCGGACGCGAGATGGCCGTGGAAGACGAAATCATCGTCGAGAAGCCATTCTGCCGCCTGACGCACTTCAAACGCGACGGCGCGCGTGGCGATCCACGCGTCCTGCTTGTCGCGCCGCTGTCCGGCCACCACGCCACGCTGCTGCGCGACACCGTGCGTGCACTACTGCCAAGTCACGACATCTACATCACCGAGTGGGTCGATGCGCGCAGGGTTCCCGCCGATCGCGGAACTTTTGGTCTGGACGATTACGTTCACTATATGCTGGCGTTCATGCGCCATCTGGGGGCTGGCACGCATGTCATCTCGGTCTGCCAGCCGGCACCCCCGGT
>SCQX01000091.1 GCA_004298545.1 Candidimonas sp.
GTCGGCGCCCGCGAAGGCGTGCCGGCCCTCGAGGCGCGGAACCTCACGAAAAGCTTCGGCGGCATACACGCGGTGCGCGGTGTGAGTCTCTCGATTCCGGCGGGTGAGTTTCATGCGCTGATCGGGCCGAATGGCGCTGGCAAATCCACGTTCTTCAGCATGCTGAGCGGCGAACAGGCGCCCACTTCCGGCGAGGAGTTCCTGCATGGCCGGAACATCACGGGCCTGGGGGTGACAAAAATCTGCCAGCTGGGCCTGAGCAAGAGCTATCAGATCAACCAGCTCTTCGACGGCATGACGGTGGCGAGCAATCTCCACATCGCCATGCTGGCAAGCGAGCGCGGGCCCTTCCGCATGGACCTGCTGCGTCCGATCGAACATATCCCCGGCCTGCGGACCGCCGCCCACGAGATTCTTGGCGCCATCGGGCTGGATGGGCGGGCCGACGTGCACATCGGCGACCTCAGCTACGGCGAGAAGCGGCGGCTGGAAATTGGGCTGGCGGTTGCGCGCTCACCGTCGGTGCTGCTGCTTGACGAACCGTTCGCCGGCCTGAGCGCTCCCGAACGGAAGGAAATAACCGCGCTGCTGCGTCAGCTGCGCCACGGCCGGACTGTCGTCCTGATCGAGCACGACATGGAGATCGTCTTCGAACTCGCGGACAGGATCAGCGTGCTGAGCGAGGGGCAGTTGCTGGCTCAGGGTTCGCCGAGCGAAATTCAACAAGATGAAAGGGTTCGTGTGGCATACCTTGGCGGAGTGAAGACCCATGAGCCTGCTTGAAGTCAATGGCATCAACAGCTATTACGGCGATTCGCACGTGCTGTTCGATGTATCGCTGCGGGTGGATGAGCACGAGGTCGTCGCGCTGCTGGGCCGGAATGGCGCCGGGAAGAGCACGACGCTGAAGTCCATCGCGGGGGTAATCACCCCGCGATCGGGCGAGATCACGTTCGACGGCCACATCATCTCCGCCCGCAAGCCGTTCGAGGTCGCCAACCTCGGCATGCAGCTCGTCCCCGAGGAACGGCGCATCGTGGGTGGGCTGACGGTTCTGGAAAACCTGCAGCTCGCGGCGCTGAGCGCCGAATCGCCGTGGGCCCTGGCCCGTATATACTCGATCTTCCCGCGCCTGAAAGAGCGCGAGACGAGCCGTGGCCGCGATCTTTCGGGCGGCGAGCAGCAGATGCTCGCCATTGCGCGGGCGCTGATCCGCAACGCCAAGCTGATCCTGCTCGACGAACCCTTCGAAGGATTGGCGCCGGTGATCGTCGAGAACCTCCTGGGCGTGTGCAAGAGGCTGGCGCAAGAGGGCCAGACTTTCGTGGTGGTCGAGCAGAACGTGGCGGCGGCGCTCGAGCTTGCCGGCCGCTGTTATGTCATTCGCAATGGCTCGATGGTGGGCGAGTACGCCAGTGACGAACTGCGCGGGAACCCCGCGCTCGTGCAGCAATTCCTCGCGGTCTGAGGCGCACGGCGTGTGGTGGTATCGAAGGCGGTGCCTGTCGCGGGCGTTCGCGCGCCACCGCCAGGGAGTTTTTCCAGATCGGTTGGAGAAGCATTATGGCTACTTTGGATGTTTTCCCCCGTGGCAAGGCTGCGGGCATGCATGTGTCACCGGTCTATCTGGACCGCGACGCCACACTGGGCAAGATTGAATCGCTGGTGCGCGAGGCGGCAACGGCGGGCGCGCGCATCGTTGCCTTTCCCGAGGCATTCCTTCCGGGGTTTCCCGTATGGTGCCTGTTGCAGCGGCCCATCGACATGCATGCGCATTTCAAGCAGCTCTTCGCGTGTTCCGTCGAGGTTCCGGGGCCGCAAACCGCGCGCCTTGCCGAAATAGCACGGGCCAGCGACGTATGGCTCAGCGTCGGCATCAGCGAACGCAGCACCATCAGCATGGGTACGATGTACAACTCGAACCTCCTGTTCAGTCCGGCGGGCGAGCTGGTCAACCATCATCGCAAGCTGGTGGCCACCTGGGCGGAACGGCTGGTCTGGGGGCACGGCGATGGTGCGGGCATCCGGGTCATCGCAACCGATGTCGGCAAGCTCGGCATGCTCATCTGCGGCGAGAACACCAATCCGCTGGCACGCTACGCGCTGATGGCGCAGGGTGAACAGGTGCACATCGCCAGCTATCCCCCCGCGTGGCCGTTCAAGCGCGGTGGCGACGCCGCGGAATACCGCCGCTGGATCGAAACGCGCTCGGCGGCGCACGCCTTTGAGGCGAAGGCCTATTGCCTGACCGTGGCGGCCCATCTCGACGAGGCCGCCATCGTGGGGGCGGCGGCCGGCGACCCGGTCGTCGAAGCGGCCTTGCGCGAGGCCCCGCCGGCGGTATCCGTGGCCCTGGGGCCCTACGCCGAGCGCCTGGGCGATCCGATTCAGGGCGAGGAAGGCATTCTTTACATGGATTTCGACGTGTCCAATCTCATCGTCCCCAAAATGGCGCACGACGTGGTTGGAAGTTATCAGCGCTACGATGTGTTCGAATTCCGGCTGAACCAGCGCCGGCAGGTCGCCAGCGCGCCGATGGCCTCGCCGCTTGCCGTGGATGCGGGCGCCGATGCGGCAGAGTTCCGGTCACGCGCCGCACCCATCGCGAACGCAGTGGCGGCGGCCCGCCAGGAAAATGGAGAAGCCAATGAGCATCACCAGTGACCGTTTGATGCGCCTGATTCTGGGTGATTGGAGAATCTTCCGGAAGTCGCATGATGAGCTCAAGGAAAAACAGCTCGACGATCTGGAAACGGTGGGCAATTTCCTGCTGTCCCGGCGCGGCGAGGCCTCGGGCACCGTGCTTGCGCAGCGCCTGCTGGATAATTTCGAAAGCGCCACGGCGCAATCCCAGCTCGACTTCTTCCTGAAGCTGGCAGAGCGCTTCGGCGCCGATCAGGAACGGTTGCAACAGGCGATCAAGGCTTATCAGGACCATCCATGCGACGAGACGGTTCACAAGCTGCACTTGGCGGCGGAGCCGCGGCGGCAGGAACTCATCCGCCGCTTGAACTACTCCTCCGGCGGCACGTATCGTCTGATCAAGATGCGTGAACGGCTGCATGCCAGCATGGCGGAGCACCCGCAGCTGACCGCCGTCGACACCGATTTCGCACATCTTTTCACGTCGTGGTTCAACCCGGGCTTCCTCGAGATGAAGCCGATGAACTGGCATACCCCCGCCAGCATCCTGGAAAAGCTGATCAAGTACGAGGCGGTGCATACCATTCACGACTGGGCCGATCTGCGCAATCGTCTCGACCCCGTCGATCGATACTGCTTCGGGTTCTTCCACCCGCAGCTTGTCGACGAACCGCTGATCTTCGTCGAGGTGGCGCTGTCGAAGGATATTCCCGGGTCGATACAGCAGCTGCTCGACGGCGAGCGCACGCCCACGCCGCCAGACGAGGCGACCACCGCGGTGTTCTATTCCATCTCCAACACCCAGAAGGGGCTCTCGGGGGTGCCGTTCGGCAGCTTCCTGCTCAAGCACGTCATCGACTACTTGAAGAAGGAAATCCCCAGCCTGACGACTTATGTGACACTATCGCCCGCGCCGGGATTCGCGAAATGGCTCACGCGGGAGCGGGCGGCAGAGAAGTCGGCGTTCATCGCACCCGATCAGCGCGAGGCGTTGCGGATTCTGGATTTGGCCGGCTGGCAGCACGATGAGCAGAAGGTCGAGGTCGTGCGCGATGTCCTGCTCGAGTGCGCGCGCGCTTATTTCCTTCTGGCCAAGACGAGCCGGGGTACGCCGCAAGACCCCGTGTCCCGGTTCCACCTGAGGAACGGCGCCGAACTCCATCGCATCCATTTCATGGGCGACACGTCGGCGAACGGCATGCGGCAGGCGTTCGGCCTGATGGTGAATTATCTGTACGTGCCCGACGATATCGAGAAGAACCACGAGGCGTTCGTCGAACGCGGCGAAATCGTAGCCTCCGACGTGGTCAAGGCGGGTGTGTCGAAGACGCCTGCCAAGAAAGGCAAGCGGGGGCGCCGGTGAGAGTGCCCGGCGAGCCCCGTATTTGAGCTGACCCGATACCCGATTACCCGATTACGTGGAGGCAGCAGATGTCGAGCGCGGTCACAGTGGAAAGAGTCGATGGCGTCCAAGTCATTGCCATCAATCGGCCACAAGCACGCAATGCGGTGAATGTGGAGGTCGCGGAAGGTATCGCGTCGGCGCTGGACGAACTCGATCAGGATGGCGAGATCGATATCGCCGTGCTGACGGGCGCGGGCGGCTGCTTCTGCGCGGGGATGGATCTCAAGGCGTTCGCCGCAACTGGCGCCCGTCCACATGCTGGCGGGCGCGGGTTTGGCGGCGTGTGCGAGAAGCCGCCCGTCAAGCCGCTGATTGCCGCAGTTGAAGGCTACGCGTTGGCTGGCGGGTTCGAGATCGTATTGGCCTGCGACCTTGTCGTTGCGGCGGAGAACGCGAAGTTCGGGCTACCGGAGGTGAAGCGGGGCCTTGTACCGGGCGGAGGTGGCATGCTGCGTTTGCCGCGGCGAATTCCCTTCCCGATCGCCATGGAGGTCGTATTGACAGGGGGGATGTTCACGGCGGTGCAATTCCATCAATACGGTCTCGTGAATCGAGTCGCCAAGGAGGGTGGAGCGCTCGCGTGCGCGCTCGACCTGGCAAGGGAGATCAGACGCAATGGCCCGCTTGCCGTGCGCACCGCCAAGCGCGTCATGATGCAGTCTCCGGACTGGGCGCAAGCCACCATGTTCGACAGTCAACGCCCCATGCTGGCCGAGGTCATGGCCTCGGAAGATGCGCGTGAGGGCGCACGGGCGTTTGCGGAAAAGCGCCCGCCGGTGTGGAAAGGTCGGTGAACGACAGTGGCGTGACCTGCCGCCCGGTCGCGCCGCAAGCTACCGCATTTGAACGGGATGGCAGTAGCGCCGTGACAGCGCCTCCACAATGCAAGCAGGGCGTTCAGCGCCCCGCCGCTCGAAACTCACCTCGATGGTCAGCTGGGCGCCGTTGCCCGGGAGTTCAGCGTAGGCCAGCAGCGTCATGTGGGCACGCAACTCGCTGCCAGCGGGCACCGGCGAGATGAATCGCACCCGATCGAGACCGTAGTTGATGCGCATTTGCGTGTCTTCTATCACGAAGGCGTCGTCATACAGGCGCGGCAACAGTGACAGCAGCAGGAAGCCGTGAGCGACGGTGGAACCGAACGGCGCCGCCGCGGCCCTTTCGACATCCACGTGAATCCACTGCTTGTCGCCCGTCGCCTCGGCGAACTGGTTGATCCGATCTTGCGAAATACGGAACCATCCGCTGGAGGCGAATTGAGTTCCCACCAGGGGTTTCAGGTCAGCCAGATGCGGGTAATTGACCATGGCTATGCGTCCAGTTGGTTTACTTTCAGCAGATCGAGAATCCTGACTTTCAGCGTCGTGAATTCCCTCTGCAACGTCAGCGCGCGGTAGTTGCGTGGCCGGCCGAATGGCGTTTCGATTATTTCCAGAATGCTGCCGGGCCTGCCGCTCATGACCACTACCCGGTTGGAGAGAAACAGCGCTTCTTCCACGTCGTGGGTGATGAACAGCAGGCTGGGCTGGTAGCTTTGCCAAAGCCGCAGCAGCAACTCCTGCATGACCAGGCGCGTTTGAAAATCGAGCGCGCCGAAGGGTTCGTCCATGAGCAGGAAGCGTGGCTTGTTGATGAGGACGCGGGCGATTTGCGTGCGCTGCTTCATACCGCCCGACAGTTCGTAGGGAAAACTCTTCTCGAATCCGGTCAACCCGACGGCGGCAATATAGTCGGCGGCGTCTTTGCGGTAGACATCCGGCTTGATGTTTCGGTAGCGTGGGCCCAACGTGATGTTCTCCCACACGGTCATCCATGGAAACAGTGTGGGTTGCTGGAAGACCACGCCGACGTCGTTCCGCTTTTGCGATGCCTCGCCGCCATCGATTTCCAGTCGTCCCGAGCTGGCCGCCTCGAACCCCGCCATGATTCTCAGCAGCGTGCTTTTCCCGCATCCGCTGGGGCCGACGATGGAGACGACCTCCGTGTCGCCGACATGAAGGTTGATTTCGTTGAGGGCCAGTATTTCCTCATTCTTTCTGGAGAAGAATTTCTTTGTGACGCGGTCGACGACTATGCCCATTGTGGTTCCTTACTTGCCCTGCCCGTGCGATAGCCACGGATCGCAACGGTGCGCGGCGCAGGGGACACGCTCACTTTCCCTGCCAGTGCAGCAGCCACCGCTCCAGCGCGCCGAGCGAGGCTTCGAGAATGAGGCCGATCACGCCGATGACGGCGACGCCGATGAACACGATCGGGATTCGGAAGAAGGTGGTGGCATCCATGATCATGAAGCCGAGCCCCGTCTGCGCGGCGATCAATTCGGCCGCCACCACCAGGGCCCAGCACAATGCCATCGATACGCGCATTCCGGTGATTATCTGTGGCAGCGCGCAGGGAAACACGACCCGCATCATGATCTGCCGGCGGTTGAGGCCGAGCATTCCGGCCGCCCGCACCAGATCCTCCGGCACGCCTCTGACTCCGGCCGCGGCATTGAGTGTCATGTACCAGAAAGCGGTGAGGAAAATGAGCCCCACTTTTGCAACCTCGCCGATTCCGAAATAGAGGATGAAAAGCGGTATGAGCGCAATGGGCGGTATCGGCCGGAAGAAGGACAAAAATGGGTGGGCGATGGCGTCCGCCGTCTTGTTGACGCCGATGAGCAGCCCGAATGGAACGCCCACCACTACCGCGGCGATGAAGCCCGCCAGCGCGCGGGCCAGGCTTGCCAGCACCTCTTGGTAGAACGGCGTGCCGCTGTAGCCGTTCGTCAGCAGATCGGCGAAGCTTTGGACCAGTGACTGTGCGGATGGGAACTGCGCGGAATGAATCGCCCCCGACAGGCTCAGTGCGATGTAGAGTCCGAGCACGACGGTGACCGATATTGCACTGATGACGCGGTATCTTGCTCCACTCTTGCGCATGTGGCGGTACCTCTGGTTTGGATGTCGGCCCTTCTATACCGTGGCGACGGGGGTGACGGGCGACCCCACCGCGCCGGGCAGCCGCAGTGGCGGGGCCGTCAGCAGGAACGCGTGGCGTTCATGGCGTTTCAGCCAGTCGGCAAGCTCGGCCAGGTACCAGAGTTCGCCAAGGTTCATGCCCAGTTTGAACAGGCAGTGCTCGTGCAGCGGCATGCGCGGACCGGCCGTATGGCCCGTCGGCTCGCCGAGCATTTCCACGGCGTAGTTGTCGGCGATGAGCGCGGAGATGTTGCTTCGGGTGATCCAATCGCGCAGACTTGCGTCTTGCCCGTCGAGCGCGGGGCATAGGGCGTGCAGCGCCGGAATGTTCGCGCCGCTGGGTTGACTCATGAGATGTCGGCTGAACCCGGTGTACAGACACAGCAGATCGCCCGCGCGAATGTCCGCTGCCTGACGGCGGATGATTTTTTTGAGCTCGGCCCCATCGATGCGCCGCTCTGGCCGCCCCCAGTAGTCTTCGAGATTCAAAAGCACGCCACGGCCCTGCACCCCGGTTTGTGCCAGTTTGTCGATGCCGAGCCTGCCGGCCTGGACGCCACCGTGCTTGAGCTCTGGCTCGCCCTGGTGATTGGTGGCCGGCGTGCCGCGGATGTCTGTTTCACCGGTCCATCCGTTGTAATAGGTGGGGCGCGTGACGCCGGTTCCTTGTGCGTCGAAGGACGACCCGTAATGCGCGAGACTGTCCCACTGCGTTGAATATTGGGTGTACAGCAGGACCAGATCGTCGCAGATGACATCGGTGGCGCCCGGTTCGTCTCGTGCCAGCGCGTAGTTGTAGTTTTCACGGCCGTTGCGCTCGGTCGCGAAAAGACGCGGCGGGCGGCGGCGGGGGTTCAATACCGAACCGCCCGGGCGGTCGAGCGGCAGGCTGAGGCAGAATGCCTTGCCGTATTGCACCGTTTTCACGGCGGCCAGGCGGGCGGCGTCTGTGATCAGGTTCATACGCCCGATCTCATCGAACTCGCCGAATTCGCCCCAGTTGGAATCTGGCGGACGATTCGCCCAGCGTTTCCTTGCGCTCATGGGGCGGCCCTCCCGAGGGTAAGAACTGTGCGGCCCCGCGTGGGTGAACGTTGCGCGAGGCCGCGCCGGGTTATTTGCGTGTCGCGGCGTATGATTTCACGAAGTGGAGGTCGACGTATTTGTCGGGGTCGGGCCTCGTCTTCATGACGCCACGGTCTATGCCGAACTGTGCGAAGTCTGTCAGCATCTCGTGCAATGCGCTGTTCGGTGCGAAGTACACCGGGCTCCCCTTGGTTATCATGCCTGCCGCGTCGAAATAGCGCAGGTCGTGTTGTACCTTCTGCGCGGCCTCGAGTGTCATCCCGGTATATTCGTTCGTATACTTCGCGGCCAGTTCGGGGTGCGCCTTCATGGTTTTCAGGCCTTCATCCCAGGCTGCCAGCAGGCGGGTAACGACCGATTCATTCTTTTTCAGCCAATCCGCCTTTGCCACCCATCCCAGTATGCCCGGACCTGCCTTCAGTGCCGAATTCCTGTAGATCACCCGGCCGCCATGCGCCTCCAGCTGATTGAGAAATGGCGGCCAAGTGAAAGCGGCATCGATGTTTCCGTTCAGAAATGCCGCCACCTGCTGCGGTGTGTCCATGTACAGCACCTTCACGCTTGCCGGATCGATTCCGTTGTTCCGCATCATTTTTTGCAGGCCGAAATCGCCGTCCGAGGCCTTGGTGAGCGCGACGGTGTGGCCCGACAGTTGCGCGGGTGTTTTGATGGGACTGCCTTTCGGCACGATCAGGCCCTCGACCCCGTTGTAGTCTTCCAGTGGCGCGATCAGCCGGATATCGGCGCCGTTCGCGTAGACTCCCATGAAGGTGCCAACACCGCCCCAGGCGATGTTGATCCTGTTGCCTTGCAGTGCCGCGAATTGGGCGGGGCCGGAGACGAACTTTATCCAGTCGATATCCAGACCACGCTTCTTGAAGTACCCTTCGTGGCGTGCGATCCAGAGCGGACCATTGACGATCGGCTGGTACCCGATGGAAATGGTGACGTCGCTGGCAGCCGGCGCCGCGCGCGGCAGCATCAGTGCCATGGGAAGCAGTGCCAGCAGGGCGGCGTGCCTGAACCAGCGCGTGTGGCGGCACTGCGCCTTGAACGCATGCTTCACCCGTTTTTTCGTTGCCGTGAACATGGTGGTATACCCCCTGTGGGATTTCGCCGGATCAGCTGCCCGCCAGATCGTGAACGTTCGAGAACCAGAAGTCCTTCCACGACTTGGGCGGTGCGGCCTTGATGCGCCCGATCTCGTGGAGGAAATCGTACGATTTCGCCACGTTCTGCGGTGTCATCGTATAGGTGACCAATGGGTCGGAAATGATGGCCACGACGTCTTTCAGCGGCAATTTGTCGTGCGAGCTGTCAAGGTAGATCTGCGCCGCCTCGCGCTTGTGCTGGTGCACGATATCGAGCGCGTCCTTGTAGGCGTCAAGGAATGCCGTGTAGATTTTTGGATTGCCGTCGTGGAATTTCACGGATGCCCAGATCATCGTCAGCGTCGCGGGCCCGCCCAGGATATCGAATGAATTCAATACGGTATGCACCTGCGGATCTTGCTGCAACATGAACGTGAAAGGCTGCGACACGAAGGCGGTGTCGACCACGTTCTTGCCCGCCAGCACCGCGGTGGTGGCGTCCGATTGAGACAGCGATACCGTCAGCGGGTCGAGCTTGGCGTAGTTCTCTTTGCCGAATGCCTGCGCGGCGGCCATCTGGAGGAATACGGCCTGCGTCGAAACTTTCACGGCCGGCACCGCGATCCGGTTCTTGCTGGAGAAGTCCTTGAGCGTCTTCACGTTCGGATCGCGTGTATTGATGTATTCGGGCTGTGAACTGAGCGCCGCCACCCCTCTGATTGCCTGATCGGTGCCTACGGTTTTCCCCCACAGCGTAAGAAAAGGGGTCACACCGGTGAAAGCGAATTGCAGCGTTCCGGACAGCATGGCATCGATGGCGGTGTTGCCGCCGGCGAATGTGGCCCACTGGACCGCCACGCTGCCCAGGCCCTGCGCCTTCAGATGCTTCTCGAACAGCTTCTGGTGCTCCATCACGATCGCGGGCAGGAACGCGAGCGTCTGCTGTCGCGCAAGCACGACCTTGGCCAGCTCCGCGTTGGCCCGCGTGGTCGTCATACCCACCATGCAGCACGCCGAGATCATCATTGCAACCAGTTTCTTATGCATGTCATCCTCCTTTTTCTACAGGTATTTCCGAGCCTTCGCCCGGTAGAATCATGGTGTCATGGCGGCGCCATTTCGCCGTTCAGCGTGATCAGGCAATCGGCCGCGATCACACCCTTGCCGGCCGGCCGGATGAACAGCGGATTGATGTCCAGTTCGACCAGACTGTCGCGCAACCGCCAAGCCATCTCCGACACGCGCACCAGGGTGTTGGCCAATGCCTCGGTGTCGCGCGGTGCGATGCCGCGCGCCCCATCCGTGAGAAGCTTGTGCGCGCGCAGCTCGATGATCATCGCGTGCGCCACCTCGATCGTGAATGGCGCCACGCGGTAGGTGATGTCGCGCAGAATCTCGGTGAAGATGCCGCCCAGGCCCAGCGCCACTGTCGGGCCGAACACCGCGTCGTTGACGACACCCACGATGGCCTCCGTTCCGTCTGTCACCATTTCGCTCACCAGCACGCCATCGATGTGTGCCGCCGGGGCGTTGCGTTGCACGGCGGCCATCATTTCCCCGATGCCCCGCCGCAGGGCTTCAAGGGAGGGCAGGTTGGTTATCACGCCGCCAACGTCGCTTTTATGCGGAATGTCCGCCGAAACGATCTTGGCGACGACGGGGTACGAAAGGTTTTCGCAGTCTGCCGAATCGCCTGCTGCCGCGAAAATTGCATCGTTCGTGACCGGAATACCAAACCGCCCGAGCAGCCGCTTGGCATCGATTTCGTTGAGCGTTCTTCGTCCGCGGTGGATTGCGCGCGCCGCTCCGTGTTCCGATGCCCGGACGAGATTGGGCAGTGCGAACCGCGCGGCATCAGCGTGGCGGGCGAGTGTCGCCGCAGCCGCGCCGACCCGCTCGGGTGACGGAAGAATGGGGATGAGCGCGGTCTCGAGCCGTTCGTAGGCTTCGGTTGCGCGTGCCCGGCGCGCGGACCAGGCGAGCACGATGGGTTTTGCCGATTGCTCCTGCGCGGTGGCGATGGCATTCGCCGCTTCCAGGGCAAGCTTGCCGGGCAGGGATGCGAGCAGGATGGCGAGTTGGTCGATGTTGGGGTCTGCCAGAACGATTTCCAGCGCCGCGGTGAAGCGGGAGATGTCGTTGAAGATGTCGGCGGTGATGTCGACGGGATTTGCCGTGGACGCGAATGCGGGCAGCACTGCCCGCAGCTTCTCGAGCGTCTGGTCGGTAAACGCCGGCAGGCGCGCGCCGTGGGCGATTGCCGCGTCGGCGAAGACGACGCCGGCGCCGCCCGAGATGGCCAGGGCCGCCATGTTTCCGCCCGCGATCGGCCGCCCGCTCGACAGAACCGTGAACAGATCGGCGATTTCATCGACGGACCGCGCCTCTATCATGCCGGCCTGGCGGAACGCGGCGCGGTAGAGGTCATACTGGCCGGTCATGTTGGCGGTGTGGGAGGCCGCGGCACGGTTGCCCGCCTCGGTTTTCCCTCCCTTCCAGACGATGACCGGCTTTCCGGCCGCCAGCGCGCCGTGCGCGGCGGCGATCAGGGCGCGGCCGTCTCGCACCCCCTCCAGGTACAGGAAGATGGCCCGGGTGCCGGTATCCAATGCCAATGCCGCAACCAGTTCGGGTGTGGTGATGTCCGCCTCGTTGCCGATCGAGACACAGTGACGAAAACGGATGCCCAGGGCATCGCACAGTGTCATGATGGCGAAGCCGAATCCACCGCTTTGGAACACCATGGAGATGGCACCCGGCTGCATCCGTGTTTCATGGGAAATGGCCCCGAATACGGCGAAGACGCGGCTGGACGTACTGATCAGGCCCTGGCAGTTGGGGCCGATCACGCGCACCCCGGCTTCACGCGCGGCCGCAAGCAGTCGCGCCTCGATTGTCTTTCCCGCTTCCCCCGCTTCGCGAAAGCCGCCGCTGAGCACGATCGCGAAGCGTATGCCGGCCCGACCGCAGGCAGTGATGGATTCGGGCACCAATGCGGCCGGAATCGCGATGATCGCGAGATCGCATGGCCCTTCGATGTCGGCTACCTGGCGGTGACATCGAAGCCCGGCGATCTCGGTGTACTTGGGATTGACGGGGTGGATGTGGCCTGCGTATCCCGCGTCGAGCAGCGCGCGTATGGGCTGGCCGCCAATGCGCGACAGGTTCGCGGATGCCCCGATGACGGCGATGCCGCGCGGGTTGAAGAGCGCCTCGGCGTCGAACGGCGTGCGTGCGGCATTCATCCAGCCTTGCGCCAGCGGAAGCTCGGCGTTCATCACGATTGCAACTCGCGCAGCGACATGCCCAGCAATGCGCGGCGCTTGAGCCATGGCATTGGCCGGTAGCGCGGCTCGCCGTAGAACTGGTGGAGTGCCTCGAGAATTTCCACCACCCGTTTCGCGCCGATCTTGTCACCCCATTCCAGCGGGCCGAGCGGGTAGTTCAGCCCCAGTCGGGTGGCTTTGTCGATGTCCGCCGGAGAGGCGATTCCCTGCTGAGCAACGTTGCATCCCACGTTGATGATCATGGCCACGATGCGCGGGGCGATGAAGCCCGGGCTGTCGTTGATGACCGTGGCGTTCACCCCATCCACCGAGAACATGGCGCGCGCCGCGTCGCGATAGTCCGCGACAGTGGCCGGAGTCACCATGATGGTGCGGTGTCCGGCCAGGGGAAACAGGGTATCGAGCGCGACCGTCCGGCGCGGGTCCAGATCTTCCGCGGTGGCGGTGGTGGTGGTGTCGCGGCCGATTGGCGTCACCACGCACAGGGCGTCGGCGCTGGGTCGCGCGCCGGTCTCGGCGGTGATGCGCAGCTGGTCGAGCAGGGCGGCGACGGCGGCGTGGCCGTCTGGCCGCGCACGGCTCACCCACAGCGGCTTGCGGTGTGCGGTGGTGGGGGGATTGTCGTTCGGTATGCGTGGTTTGCCGTCGTGGTATTCATAGAAGCCGGCACCCGATTTGCGCCCCAGCACACCACCGGCCATCCGCAAGCGAGTCAGGGGCGATGGCTGATACATGGGTTCCTGGTAATACTGCCCGTAGATCGACTCCATGACGGGATGAGCGACGTCCAGTCCCACCAGGTCGAGGAGTTCGAACGGGCCCATGCGGAAGCCGGCCGCCACCCGCATGGCTTGGTCGATGACCTCTGGCCGCGCGATGCATTCCGAGAGGATGCGCAGCGCCTCGGGCATGTACGCGCGCCCCACGTGATTCACCAGGAACCCCGGACTGTCCCGCACCAGCACGGGCTCGTGGCCGAAACGGCGGGCAAGGCGCGTCAGCGTTTCGGTCACCCACGCGTCGGTTTTCATGCCGGCGATGACTTCCACCAGCTTCATGAGCGGCACCGGATTGAAGAAATGAAAGCCCGCGACCCGCTCTGGACGCGTGCATGCCGCCGCGATGGCGGTGACCGCGAGTGAGGACGTGTTGGTGGCGAGGATGGCCTCTGGCCTGACCAGTTGATCGAGCTGCGTGAACAGTTCGCGTTTGCGCGCGAGATCTTCGGTGATGACTTCCATTACCATGTCGCAATCGGCCAGCGTATCCAGCGTTTCTGTCGCCTCGATGCGATTGATTGCCGATTCGGCGTCAGCCGCCGCCAGGCGCTTTTTCTCGACCTGCCGCGCGAGCATTTTTCCGACGAAATCCTTTGCCTCGGCCGCGGCGCTGGGCCGCGCGTCGAAAGCCGTGACGTAGAGCCCGGCGGCGGCCGCGACCTGCACGATTCCCCGACCCATGGTCCCCGTTCCCACGATGCCGATCTTGAAGTCGGGTTTGTCGGCGTTGACGGTCATTTTGATTTCCTATTCCATTCCGGGTAGCGAATCTTATAAAACATAATATCGCGGCGCGAAACACGTGATAGCTAGGAAGTATAGTCAGGAGCCGTGTCAGCCACAAGTGGCGCCGTCCTAGGGGAAAACACGGATTACCGGGGCATTCCAGGCATTTGGTGTGCTGTCGGTCGCGGTACACTAGCGCCTAATGCGGAAAAATGATAGGATCGCACTGCGAAACATGGTTTTTCGTAGCGGCTCATACTGCTTGACAAAGGAATGACATGATTGATGGCCTCCCCGAAGAGAGCGATGCGGATGACGCGCACGACGCGGTCCACGGGCATCCGCGCCTGGACGGTAGCGGCACGATCAACCAGCGCAAGTTCGTGGTGGCGCTGGCGCGGGGGCTGAAGGTGCTGCGAGCTTTCCGGCCAGGCGATGACTCCCTGAGCAATGCGGAAATCGCGCGGCGCACTGGTTTGCCGAAACCGACCATCAGCCGGCTCACCTATACGCTCACCACGCTCGGTTATCTGGGCGGCGTGCCGGAAACGGGGGGATATCGGCTCGACCCGCACATTCTTTCGCTGGGCTACCCAGTGCTTGCCAAGCTTGGCGTGCGCCAGATCGCCCGCCCGCTGATGCAGCGCCTGGCCGACTACTCGCGCGGCACGGTAGCCATCGGCATTCGTGACGGACTGAGCCTCATTCTTGTGGAACGTTCGCAAGA
Source organism: Candidimonas sp. (assembly GCA_004298545.1). Lineage (GTDB taxonomy): Bacteria > Pseudomonadota > Gammaproteobacteria > Burkholderiales > Burkholderiaceae_B > SCQX01. Next base: position 14,708 of record SCQX01000091.1, read on the forward strand.
CCGGACGGTGGTGACCATGCCGCTTGAAATCGGTTCGCATCTTCCCATCGCCACCACGTCGATGGGCCGTGCGTATCTTGCCGCGCTTCCCGCAGGTGACCGCGCCGTGCTCATGGACGAGATTCGCCGCGGTGGGCCCCCCGACTGGTGGCCCACGGTTCGGCGCAGCATCGACGCGGAGCTCGCACGCTTCGATCGTTGTGGCTATTGTGTCTCGGTTGGCGATTGGGATCCGGACATCATCGGCGTCGGCGCGCCACTTGTCCTTCCCGATGGCACGATCCTCGCGTTCAACTGCGGTGGGCCGATCAGCCGCATCCCGCGGGAGCGCGCGGACGACATCGGGGAGAAGCTCAAGGAGGTGGTCAATTCCGTCGCGGTGGCGTACCGCGCCGGCCCACCGCTTACGCTTTGACTGCCGGCACGCCACGCAATAGGTCGGAGCAAAGAAGGAGACAACGGGATGGCGATGGACGAAGACACGTTTGAGCAGGTCATCGGTGCGATCAGGCGCTTCGTGCGCGAGGTGATGATTCCGGCCGAGGCGCGAGTCGAGGAAGAAGATCGCATTCCACCAGAAATTCTCGCGGGGATGAAGAATATCGGGCTGTTCGGACTGACCATTCCGGAGGAATACGGCGGCTTCGGCATGAGCATGAGCGAAGAGGCGGCGGTGCTGTTCGAAATCGGCCAGGCCGCGCCCGCGTTTCGCTCGGCGTTCGCCACCACGGTGGGAATCGCTTCTCAGGGTATTGTCCTCGATGGCACGCCCGAGCAGAAGCAGCGCTATCTGCCGCGGCTGGCGACCGGCGAGATCATTGGGGCGTTCGCGCTGACCGAGCCGGATGCCGGTTCGGACGCGGCGTCGATCCGCACGAGCGCGCGCCGCGAGGGCGAAGCGTACCTTATCAACGGAACGAAGCGCTTCATCACCAATGCCCCCGAGGCGGGTGTCTTCACGGTGTTCGCGCGCACCGGCACGACCGACGCGCGTGCGAATGGCATTTCCGCCTTTCTCGTCGAGGCGGGAACGCCTGGCCTGTCGCTGGGTGGCCCCGACCGAAAGATGGGGCATCATGGTTCCCACACGTGCGACGTCATTTTCGAGAATTGCAGGGTGCCCGCCTCCGCGCTGCTGGGCGGAAAGGAGGGGGTTGGGTTCAAGACCGCGATGAAAGCGCTCGACCGCGGGCGGCTGCACATTGCCGCCGCGTCGGTGGGCGTGGCCGAGCGGTTGATCGGCGATGCGCTGCGCTATGCGCTCGATCGCCGCCAGTTCGGCAAACCGATAGCCGACTTCGAGCTGGTGCAGGCCATGCTGGCCGACTGCCGGACGGAGTCGTACGCGGGTCGCTGCATGGTCGAAGATGCCGCGCGGCGCCGCGATGCCGGCGAGCCGGTGGCGGGGCTCGCGTCATGCTGCAAATACTTCTGCACCGAGATGGTCGGTCGGGTGGCGGATCGCGCCGTGCAGATCCATGGGGGCTCTGGCTACATGAAAGACTTCCGCGTGGAGCAGTTCTACCGCGATGTCCGTCTGTACCGGCTGTACGAGGGTACATCTCAGATTCAACAATTGATCATCGCGCGCGACATGATACGTTCGGCTCGGGCTTGATTACGGCTCCGGCGCCCGCCTTCGCGGCTTGCGACAACCTGCTTTCACCGCGCGTCTCGCGCGTTCAAGGAGTAATGCCTGATGAATTCGACACCTCACAACCCGGCTGCTGCCGGTCCCGGGCCTGACGCGCGGTTCGAGGCCGCGCTGAGGCAGGGTAGATTCGAAATCCAGAAGTGCGCCGATTGTGGCGGTCACGTCTTCTACCCGCGCTATTTGTGCCCGCATTGCGGTAGCGTGCGCCTCGTTGCCGAACGCGCAAGCGGCAAGGGGGTCGTCTATTCCACGAGTGTGGTGCGCCGGCGCCCTGATCGGGGGGGGGATTTCAATGTCTGCCTCGTCGATCTGGCCGAGGGGCCGCGCATGATGAGCCGGGTCGTCGGCATGCCGCCGGACAAAGTGGCGATCGGCATGGCGGTGCGTGCGAAAGTGTCCGAGATCGATGGGGTTCCGGCGGTTGTTTTCGAGCAAGGGTGAGGGTGGAGCGAATGAACGATTCATTGAGAGGGCGCAGCGCGATCGTAGGCGCCGGCCTTGCGGGCCAAGGCGAGGCGCCGGGGCGCACGCACCTCGAGCTGCTGGCCGAGGCGGTTGATGGCGCTTTGTCCGATGCGGGGCTGAGGCTGTCGGACGTGGACGGCCTGTTCACTTCCAATCTGGTGAATTTTTTCCCGACGCTGACGGTGGGGGAGTATCTGGGTATCAAGCCCCGGTACGCCGACGGAACGAATGTGGGCGGTTCATCTTTTCTTGCGCATGCAATCTCCGCGACCGCCGCGCTCGATGCGGGCCTGTGCGATGTGGCGCTCATCTGCTACGGCAGCAACCAGAAAACGGGGGCGGGCCGCCTGGTGTCGGGCGCCGACCTGCCGGCGCACGAGGCGCGCTACCAGCCACGCTACCCGGTGGTGGCCTATGCGCTGGCCGCCGCGCGGCACATGTACCAGTACGGCACCACGCGCGAACAGCTGGCGCAGGTGGCGGTGTCGGCACGCCAATGGGCGCAGCGCAACCCGTTGGCCTACATGCGTGATCCGCTGTCGGTCGACGATGTGCTGGGTTCGCGCATGGTTTGCGACCCGCTGACGGTGCGGGATTGCTGCCTGGTGACGGATGGCGCGGGGGCGGTCGTAATGGTACGCGCCGATCGTGCGCGGGAAATGCGCGGCAAGCCCGTGTATTTCCTGGGCGGCGCGGCGGCCCAGTGGCACCGCCAGATCTCGGCCATGCCCGATCTTACGGTGACGGCGGCCCATGAGTCGGGGAAGCGGGCGTTCGAGATGGCGCGTCTGGGGCCGTCGGACGTCAGCGTGCTGCAGCTCTACGACGCGTTCACGATCAACGTCATCCTCTTCCTGGAGGATCTGGGCTTTTGCAAGAAGGGGGAGGGCGGTGCACTCGTTGCCGACGGCGCCATCGCGCCGGGCGGCGCGCTACCGGTGAACACCAATGGCGGCGGCCTGTCGTGCTGTCACCCCGGCATGTACGGAATCTTCACCCTGATCGAGGCCACGCAACAATTGCGCGGCGCGGCGGGCGAGCGGCAGATTGCGGATGCCAATGTTGCGCTTTGCCACGGCAATGGCGGGCACCTGTCGAGCGAGGTCACCGTATTGCTGGGTACGGGGGAAGCGCTGTAACGTCCTTCTCCAGTGTGAGTATCTGAAGGCGTTGTCTGGCGGGACGGGGAGTGCCTCTGGCGCTGGCGGTATCACGGCGTTGTTTGTACTCCGTGGAACTATCCATACTCCGCGGGGCTCGTGGCTTGGCGCGTGCCCAGTGCCGTGAACAGGTAAACCGAAAATGCTCTAGCGCCGCGCGGGCCGCGGAAAGCGCCCATGCGTCAGGAAGACACTCAGCGCAAATGAGGTGACGGTGGCGCCGCCGACCGGCTTGAAGCTGACGGTGGCGGCGCTGGTTTCACATAGCCAAGGTTGTTGGCTGTCAGGCTTCCTGGCGGCGAACGCGGCCGGGCTGAAGAGCGCGCCGCAAATGCCATGCCGTGGATCGCGCGCCGAAAGGTATTCGAATGCCTGTACGCCCGCCGCGCGCATATCGCCGCCCAGTCGTTGCGTTGCCGCGTAGTCGGCGGGGTGCGTAAGCGACGTGGTGTAGTGGTCGAACGGTAAGTTTTGCAATTGGACCCCGCTCTTTGTGCGGTAGCGCGCGGTGAAGAGCGTGTGCTGGGTGTGGATGGCAGGTTTTGGCGGCAGGGCCGCCATCGAAAAGAAAAACACGAACCGGTAATA
>SCQX01000092.1 GCA_004298545.1 Candidimonas sp.
GCCGCTGGTCAATGTGCACGACGTGGTCGTGGTGGCCAGCCATCGGGGGCGCGGCATCGCGGCGCAGATGCTGGCCGAGGTGGAGCGCATCGCGCGCGGGCGCGGCGCCTGCAAGCTCACGCTGGAAGTGCTGTCGGGCAACACGGGCGCACGCCGGCTTTACGAGCGCGTGGGCTTTGCCGATTTCCAGCTGGACCCGGCCATGGGGCAGGCGCGCTTTCTGCAAAAATGGCTGGCGTGAGCAAGCTCCCCGGTCATTCTCAATCGCACGTCATCGGGTCTGTTCGATAGCGACTGATGCGGCGTGTTTCGACGCCGCCCGATACTTCGCGCGTCGAGCGACCCGGCCCCGGCGGTGTATCGGCGGGTCTTCTGTCACACCCCTGTCATATCGGCGTTTTAAAGTTTGCGCATCCGTTCACTAACCCCAGGGGTTTTCTATGACGATGAAGTTACGCGCAACGATGTTCAGCTTGGTCGCCGCGTCCTTTGCCTTTGCCATGCCCGCAGGCGCGCAGAGCGTGACCGGGGCCGGGTCCACGTTTGGCGCCCCGATCTATTCCAAATGGGCCGCCGACTACAACAAGATCACAGGTGTCAAGCTCAATTACCAGTCGGTGGGTTCCGGCGCCGGTATCCAGCAAATCGACGCCAGGACCGTCGACTTTGGCGCCTCGGACATGCCCCTGACGGACGGGCAACTGGCCCAAAAGGGGGAAGTGCAGTTCCCGACCGTGATCGGCGGCGTGATCCCCGTGGTGAATGTCAAGGGTATTGCGCCCGGGCAACTCAAGCTCAATGGCCAGGTTCTGGGCGACATCTACCTGGCCAAAATCACCAAGTGGAATGACCCGGCCATCAAGGCGCTGAATCCGACGCTGGCCTTGCCCGACGCGGCCATCACGCCGGTGCGTCGCGCCGACGGTTCGGGGACGACTTTCATCTTCACGAACTACCTGAGCAAGGTCAATCCGCAGTGGAAGGCGAAGATCGGTGAGGGTACGGCGGTGAACTGGCCCGTCGGCGTCGGCGGCAAGGGCAATGAAGGTGTCGCCGCGTTCATTGAACGGCTGCCCAACTCGATCGGCTATCTGGAATATGCCTACGTCAAGCAGAACAAGATGACCTATGCGCTGATGCAAAACGCCGCCGGCGACTTCGTGGCGCCGAATGCGGCCAGCTTCAAGGCCGCGGCAGCCGGCGCCGACTGGAGCCAGAGCTTCTACCAGATTCTGACCGACAAGCCCGGCAAGGAGTCCTGGCCCATCACTGGCGCCACCTTCATCCTGATGCACAGGGTTCAGGACAAGCCGGCGCAAGGAGCCACCACGCTTAAATTCTTCGATTGGGCCTACCAACACGGCGACAAGGATGCGGACGCGCTGGACTATGTTCCGTTGCCCGCGAGCGTGAAGACCATTGTTCAAAAGAGCTGGGGGGACATCAAGGACGCCTCCGGCCGGGCTATCGCGTACCGGTAGGCGGGCCAGCCAGGGCCAGTCAGCCTGATTTTCTCCAACGGCATGGCGCAGGAAGTGGTTCGACCGTCCTCTACACTTGCGGCCAAGGAAGCCGCGCCAGGCCGTGCCCGCGAGGTTGATCCACCAACCATGATCCGCTCACTGCCCGTGAAAGCGGCCCGCTCGGGCCCGCTGCTGGACCGCCTGTTCGGCTGGGCAGCCGCTGCCGCCGCCTGGTTGACGCTGGGCTTGCTGTTCGGGATTCTGGTGTCGCTGGTCATCGGTGCCTGGCCTGCTATCGAAAAATACGGCCTTGGGTTTCTCGGCAGCGCGGTTTGGGACCCCGTGAAGGACGAGTATGGCGGGCTGGTCATGATCTATGGCACGCTGGCCACTTCGTTCATCGCGCTGGCGATTGCCGTGCCCGTGAGCTTCGGGATTGCCCTGTTCCTGACGGAGCTGTCGCCGGCCTGGCTCAAGCGCCCGCTGGGAACGGCCGTGGAGTTGCTGGCTGCGGTGCCTTCCATCGTGTATGGCATGTGGGGCTTGCTGGTGTTCAGCCCGATTCTGGCCACCTATGTGCAGCAGCCGCTGCAAACCTGGTTCGCCGGCGTTCCTTATCTGGGGGCATTGTTTTCGGGGCCACCGGTGGGCATCGGTATCCTGTCCGCCGGCATCATTCTGGCGATCATGATCATCCCGTTCATTGCGGCCGTGATGCGTGACGTGTTCGAGGTGACGCCGGTGCTGCTGCGGGAATCGGCCTACGGTTTGGGGGCGACCACCTGGGAGGTGATGTTCAAGGTGGTGCTGCCTTACACCCGTGCGGGCGTCATCGGCGGCATCATGCTGGGTCTGGGGCGCGCGCTGGGCGAAACGATGGCGGTGACTTTCGTGATCGGAAATTTCAACCAGCTGGATTCATTGAGCCTGTTTCAGGCCGCCAACAGCATCACCTCCGCGCTGGCCAACGAGTTCGCCGAAGCCGGACAGGGTTTGCATCTCGCGGCCTTGCTCTATCTGGGGCTGGTGCTGTTTTTCATTACCTTCGTGGTGCTGGCCCTGTCCAAGGTCCTGCTGGCCCGACTGAAGAAAAGCGAAGGGGCGCGCGCATGAACGCCAGGCACCGGGACGCACGTCTCGCCAAGTTCGCGCGACGCAAGCGGGTCAACCGCGTGGCGCTGACGCTGTCGCTGGCGGCGATGGCGTTCGGCTTGTTCTGGCTGTTCTGGATATTGTGGGAAACCATCCGTCTGGGTGTTGGCGGGCTGGCGCTTGCCACGCTGACGCAGATGACGCCGGCACCGAACGAGGCGGGCGGTTTGGCGAACGCAATTTACGGTTCCGCCATGATGGTGGTCGTGGCCACGTTGATTGGCGCGCCGGTGGGGATCCTGGCCGGCATCTACCTGGCCGAATACAACCCGAGGGGCCGGCTCGCGTCGGTCACGCGATTCGTCAACGACATTTTGCTGTCTGCCCCTTCCATCGTGATCGGCCTGTTCATCTACGCCCTGGTGGTAGCGCCCTTCAGGACTTTTTCGGGCTGGGCGGGTGCGCTGGCGCTGGCGCTGATCGTGATTCCGGTGGTGATCCGCACCACGGAAAACATGTTGCTTCTGGTGCCCGCGGGTTTGCGGGAAGCAGCCTATGCCTTGGGGGCTCCGAAGTGGAAGGTGGTACTGGGCATCACGCTGCGGGCCGCGCGCGCCGGCGTGGTGACGGGTGTCCTGCTGGCGGTGGCCCGCATTGCGGGCGAGACGGCCCCGTTGCTGTTTACGGCACTGAGCAATCAGTTCTGGAGTTCGGACTTGAGTCAGCCGATGGCCAGCCTGCCGGTCACCATCTACAAATTCGCCATGAGCCCTTATCGGAACTGGCAGAAGCTGGCATGGGCCGGCGTGTTCCTGATCACGGCGGCGGTCCTCGGCCTGAATATTCTGGCGCGCGTGGTGACGCGCGGCAGGCAGTGACCCGGGGCAGGCCAGCGAACTGATGGATCAAAACGGGGCACGCTACATCATGATGACGATACCGCA
>SCQX01000093.1 GCA_004298545.1 Candidimonas sp.
TTGCCCGCATCGCCATGGCGCGCTCCCGGTGGAGTCTCGGGGTACGATGACCCCACCCTCGACGCTTGCATTGCCATCGATTGAAATATAGTATGTGATATATCAAAAAATTCGGTTTTTGCATTCTGGAGGGCGGCAAATGAAAATCTGTATCTTTGGGGCTGGCGCCATCGGTGGCTATATGGGCGCGAAGCTGGCACTGGCCGGTGCCGATGTCAGCTTCGTTGCACGTGGCCCACACTTGGCGGCAATGCGCGAGCATGGCGTACGCCTTCTGGAAGATGGGGAAGAGCGGGTCGTCAAGGTGCGTTGCACCGCCGATCCGGCTGAGCTCGGTCAGCAGGATTATCTCATCATCACGCTCAAGGCGCACTCGGTGCCGGCCGTGGTCGACGCCATGCAGCCGCTGTTGGGGCCCGACACCGCCGTGGTCACTGGCGTGAACGGCATCCCTTATTGGTATTTCTATGAATATGGCGGCGAACTGGCCGGCACGACGCTGGAAAGCGTCGACCCCGGCGGCAAGCTGTGGCACGGCCTGGGGCCGCGGCGCGCCATTGGGTGCGTTCTGTATCCGGCGGCCGAGATCGTTGAACCGGGTGTCATCAAACACGTCTATGGAAAGAAATTTCCCATTGGAGAGCCCAGTGGTGTTTCCACCCCGCGGGTCGAGGCGTTGCACCGCGTCATGACCGAAGCTGGGTTCGACGCCCCCGTGCGCAGCGACATCCGCGACGAGATCTGGCTCAAATTATGGGGCAATTTGTGTTTTAATCCCATCAGCGCGCTCACTCATGCCACACTGGACGTTATTTGCAGTGATCCAGGCACCCGGGCGTTGGCCAAAACAATGATGCTCGAGGCGCAAGTCATCGCCGAGAAACTGGGTGGGCACTTTCGCGTCAGCGTTGAACGCCGTATTGACGGCGCCGGATCGGTGGGCGCGCATAAGACATCCATGTTGCAAGACCTGGAGCACGGTCACGTGATGGAGATCGACCCTCTGCTGACGGTTGTGCGGGAAATGGGCGAACTGACGAAAACGCCTACGCCCACGATCGACATCGTGCTGGCGCTGATCAAACAGCGCCAGCGCATGGCGCTGGCGAAGTAGCGAGGTCGCCAATGGGCCACGAGCCGTCGGGCGCCGATACGTGGTGTGTGGCCAGTTTGGGCGTAACCTGGCGTTCAGGGATGTTTTGTGCAGATGCGAACTTGAATGGATGTAGCTACCGCTGCATTCAGGTTGTTGATAAACAACGGGATTGAATTTGTTTGTGATATATCAGATACCAAATACTTGACGGTACGTTGCACCGCAGCATACAATGACTCCATCAGTTGATGCAGTTGGTTAGTTCTTCAATTGATATCGGCTGTTTTTCGTTAATCACTCTTGGAGCACGTCATGGGCACGTTGTCCATCTCAATGTTGGCGGTTCTTCTGCTTTTGGGTGGCGCCATTATGACTAGTTGGATTGGCGACCACGTCCCACTACCTGGGGGTTCTCAGTCGCGCGACAAATAACGCGCGCTCGGCAGCCCTCGCTGGCGAGAGCCAGGTGATAGATGGCGACGAGGGCGGCGCCGCGCCAGCGGCCCGCGCTCGTGCGCTGTCTGAAGAGAGATCGATGTCTGCCGAACCCAACACCGAAATTCGACTCAACACGTTCGCGCAATCGTTGCAGCCGATCAGCACCGGCGCAAGTTTGCGCGACCAGGCATACGCCATGCTCAAGCAGGCGATTGCCGACGCCGACATCTATCAGTCGCGCGAGCTGGTACGCCTCGACGAGCGGGTACTCAGCGAAGCCTTGGGCGTCAGCCGCACGCCCATCCGCGAGGCAATGACCCTGCTTGAGCAAGAAGGCTTTCTCCATACGGTGCCGCGTCGCGGCATCTACATCCAACGCAAGACCAAGCGCGAAATCGTCGAAATGATCCAGATGTGGGCCGCGCTGGAAAGCATGGCGGCGCGCCTCGCCACGCAAACGGCAAAAGACAAGGAAATTGCCGCGCTGCGCCGGATGTTCGACGATTTCCGCGATTCGACGCCAGCCGATCACATTCAGGAATATTCCGAGGCCAACATCGCCTTTCACCAAGCGATCGTCGAGCTGTCGAAGTCTCAAGTCATACTTGACACCATCAAGAACCTGTTCGTGCACGTGCGCGCCATTCGCAAACTGACCATTTCGCAGAGCGACCGCGCGTCTCGTTCGATCATTGACCACTTGCGCATCATTGAAGCGCTGGAAAAGCGCGATACCGAACTGGCGGAGCGGCTGGTGCGTCAGCATTCACTCGACTTGGCGGATTACGTCGAGGCGCATTGCGATTTCCTCGACTGAGAGAGCAACGCTCGGCCGTGCGGCCGAACTCGCGTCCGCATGACGTTTCCACTTGTGATATGTAATATATTAAATTCCACCAAGTGGTAGAATGTCGGTGGCAAGGGGACCGCGCGTGTATCGGACCTATAGCGAGGCTTGCGTCGCAAGTACGCGGAATCCACGCGTTCCGCGGCCATCATTGGTGCAGTTCAGCCGTTTGAATGTCCCCGCGCGCGAGGAGTGTGGCGGCGAGGAATCGAGGAATATTGGGGGCGTCGCGTGACGGCGCCTGCGGTTACTACTTGCGTAAAGTTGATATATCACATATCTTATACGGACATAAGGCCAGACGCGCATGTTGGATTGGTCTTGTGGTGCGTGGCCGCACGGCTTGTCGCAGCATCGCGGCCGGTGGTCAACGGTCAACTGGAGGGTAGTCCCGCGGCGTTCTCACCGCGCACTGCCTGGTCGCAACGGATTGCAGTTTGAAATTCAACTCGTGAAGGAGAGCCAGATATGTCTGTAACAATCAATCCACCGTCCGAACCTTGTTCCGCGCATCTGCTGCCAGAACACAAATGATCCAATCATTATCAGGAGACAATCAATGAGTGATACAAAAGCCCTTGAAGGCGTGCGCATTCTAGACATGACGCACGTGCAGTCCGGTCCGACATCCACGCAGCTGCTTGCCTGGCTGGGCGCCGACGTCATCAAGGTTGAAATGCCGGGGCGCGGCGATGTCACGCGTGTTCAACTGCGCGATGTTCCGAACGCCGACAGCCTCTACTTCACGATGCTGAATTCCAACAAGCGCAGCATCACGATCAATATGAAGTCGCCCGATGGCAAGGCGGTGATCGAAGAGTTGTTGCGCAAGTGCGACGTGATCGCGGAAAACTTTGGCCCGGGCGTCCTCGACCGCGCCGGTCTGACGTGGGAGCGGTTCCAGGAAATCAATCCGCGCCTCATTTACGCGTCGATCAAGGGGTTCGGACCGGGAAAGCTGCTCGACTACAAGTGCTATGAGCCTATTGCTCAGTGCATGGGTGGTTCGGCAAGCACCACCGGATTCGAGGAAGGGCCTCCGCTGGTTACGGGTTCGCAGGTGGGTGACTCGGGTACCGGCGTGCATCTTGCCTTGGCCATTACCGCGGCGTTGTTGCAGCGCGAGAAAACCGGACGTGGTCAACGCGTTGAAGTTGCCATGCGCGATGCCGTGCTGAACCTGTGCCGGGTCAAACTGCGCGACCAGCAGCGTGTCATGCGCGGCCCGATGCCCGAATATCCGAACAAGACGTTCAGCGACTACACGCCGCGTTCCGGCAATGCGTCGGGCGGCGGCCAGCCTGGCACCGCCATGCGCTGCAAGGGCGGTGGCCCGAACGATTACGCCTATGTCGTGATTCAACCGCAAGGGTGGAAGCCACTCATGAAAGTGGTGGGGCATGAAGAGTTGATCGATGATCCCGCCTACGCGACACCGGAAGCGCGCATCAAGCACCTGGATGAGTGCTTCGGCATCGTTGAAAAATGGACCATGACGAAGACCAAGTTCGAGGTCATGGACATACTCAGCAAGTTTGACGTGCCTTGCGGCCCGATCCTGTCAACCAAAGACTTGATCAACGACAAAGACATGTACGACTACGGCTTTCTGGTCAAGCTCGACCACCCGACGCGTGGAGAGTATGTGCAGCTGGGCTGCCCCGTGCGCCTGTCCGATTCTCCCGTTGAGATCAAGCGGTCGCCGTTGCTGGGCGAACATACTGACGAGATCCTGTCGTGGCTGGGCAAGAAGCCTGACGAAATCAAGAAGCTGCACGCCGAAGGCGCCGTATAAGCTGCGCCGCGCGCGCATCGCGTGAGGAATCGCAGCGCAGGCCATTGGTTCTGCGCTGCGTTCTTTTCCGCGTTCGCGCCTGGTTGTCAGCGTAGTCACTATTCCCTGTTCATACTTGGTGGAGTTCGCATGACGTCCTGGGTACGCTATGTTTCGGCCCGGCACGGCCGAGGTTTTGGCCAGCTTGGCGAGAACAGTCAAATTCATGTGTATGACGGCGATTTGTTCGATTCGCCGAAACCAACCGATACTCGCGTGCAACTGGCCGACGTGACGCTGTTGAGTCCGTGTCAGCCCAGCAAGATCGTGGCTCTATGGAACAATTTTCATGCGCTGGCGGAAAAAACCGGGAAGCCGGTGCCGTCGCATGCGCTGTTCCTGATCAAACCGTCCACCTGTTTGAATGGCACGCGCAGCGCCATCAAACGCCCGGCAAGCTACCGTGGCAAGATCGCCTTCGAGGGCGAACTGGGTATTGTGATCGGGAAGGCATGCCGGGGCGTTTCACGGGAAGCCGCGGCCGGGCATATCTTTGGCTATACCTGTATAAACGATGTGACCGCCTTCGGCTTGTTGAACGAAGACCCGAACTTCGCGCAATGGACTCGCGCGAAAGGGTTTGATACGTTCGGCGTGGTGGGGCCTTGCATCGTTCCGGAGTTCGACTGGCATTCGGCGTGCGTCGTCACGACCTTGAACGGTGTGGAGCGGCAGAACTATCCGCTTGCCGATATGGTGCTCGAACCGGAAGTGCTGGTCAGTCAGCTATCGCAGGACATGACGCTGCTGCCCGGTGATGTGATTGCGTGTGGCACGTCGCTGGGCGCCGGGTCCATGCCGGACGGCGCCAAGGTGGAGGTTACGATCGCGGGTATCGGGTCGCTGGCCAATACCATGAACGGTTGATCCGCTGTTGGTCGGAATTCGATCTGGATTGTGGTGCTTACCCCGGCCTGATGATGGCCGGGGCATTCGTTGCCGGGATGCGGCGCCTAGGTGAGGGATCGCCTCAGGGCGCGCGCCGCAGGTTGCCGTTTCGATCCGAACTGCGGCCGGTACCGCTTTTTCGCATTGAACCGCGGCTGGCCTTAGGCCGCGGCCAGTTCGTGGTGCCCGCTGTAGTGCCGGCTCTTGGTGTTGTAGATGAGGTGGCTCAGGAACTCGGCGTCGTACGCCGTCAGCAAGTGGGGCTGATAGGTTTCTATGTACATGGCGATGCGGGCTTCCTCGGTGTCGCAATCCAGGCCCGTCAACCAGGTTATCGTCTCCATGTTCCAGCGGAACCGCAATCCCAGTTCGCTGAACGCGGCGTTGTATGCCGTCAGATGGGAATCCCCGAGTACCGCCAGATTGCGCGTTCGTGTCGGCGAAGTGGCTTGTGTGGCTTCCATGATCGATGCCTCCTGTTGACAATCATTGGTGCCGGATGATTATTGATAGTCCGGATGACTACAAGCATAGGCAAGGTAATCAATATATGATAGTTAAAGTTTTATTGAAAAATCATAAGTAATAACTAATGATTCGATTG
>SCQX01000094.1 GCA_004298545.1 Candidimonas sp.
TGATGCGGCCCGCCGGGAATTCGAAACCGCTGCTCAGAAGCGCCGAACGCACCCGTTCGCGGCTCTCGCGCACCCCGGTGTCGGGCATGCCCACGATGGAGAATGTTGGCAACCCCGCGCAGACGTGCGCCTCGACCCGCACCGACACCGCCTCGAGCCCGCACAGCGCGCGGCTTGCCAGCACTGCAAGCGACATCCCCAGCCCTCTCTGGTTGCGGGCTGCAAATACGGCCCGATACCGAAGGATGCCACGTGCCGGGGGGCCAGACTCATCCAGGGATCAATTTGATCCATGCCCGGTTTCGAGTTCCTGAACCTTCGCTTCCAGGGCAACGATGCGGGCCATGGCGCGTTTGAGCAAATCGGCCTGCACGTCGAATTCCTCGCGGGTGATCAGATCCATCCGGGAAAACGTCTGGGTCATCATCGCCTTGACGTTGCGTTCGATGTCGGCGGCCGGACTCTTCGCAATCAGGTCGGACAAATTCTTCTGGAACTCTTCGAACCAGTCTGTATGGCCAATCATGGCGACCTCCAACGAGTGAGATAGCGATAGTGTAATGGGGTAATGAAATCAGCCCGCCAGGCCCGCCAGATCGATGCGCTCGGCGCGATTCAGGGCGGACGCCACCTTGACGTGGAGCGCATGGGTGTGCGCCCGGCGAATTTCCTTCTTCACGTCGAGCAACTGCTGCGGGTGCATGGAAAATTCCTTCAAGCCAAGCCCCAGCAGCATGCGCGTCATGTTCGCATCGCCCGCCATCTCGCCGCAGACCGCCACGGGCTTGCCGACGCGCTCGCCGGCGTTGATGGTGTTGGCGATCAGACGCAGCACGGCGGGATGCATGGGATCGTACAGGTCGCCGACATTGCGGTCGCTGCGATCGATGGCAAGGGTGTACTGGATGAGATCGTTGGTGCCGATGGACAGGAAATCAAGGCACTCGACGAACGGATCGATGGCAATGGCGATGGCGGGAACTTCCACCATGGCGCCCAGTTGGATGTCGTGCCCATAGCTTGCGCCACGCGCCTCGAGCTCGCGGCGCGCCACCTCGAGCGCCTCGCGCGTGGCGTGAACCTCGCTCATGTTCGATACCATGGGAATCAGAATGCGCACCGGACCATGCCACGCCGCCCGCAACAAAGCCCGCAACTGCGTTCCGAAAAGCGCCGGATTCGCCAGACAATAGCGAATCGCCCGCTGCCCCAGCGCGGGGTTGACCGCAACGGTGGCTTCGCCGTCCAGGTTCTTGTCGGAACCGAGATCCAGCGTGCGGATCGTTACCGGACGCCCCGCCATCGTACGGACAACCGACGCGTACGCCTGATATTGCTCATCCTCGCCGGGCGGATCGCGGCGCCCCATGAACAGGAACTCGCTGCGGAACAGACCGATGCCATCGGCACCGGCCGCGAGCGCGGCAACCGCTTCCTCGGGCAACTCGATGTTGGCATGCAGTTCGATGTGAACGCCGTCGAGCGTGACGGCGGGTGCGTCGCGCAGCGACGCCAGCTCGGCGCGCTCGGCCACGAACGCCGCCTGACGCCGGCGATATTCGTCGAGCACCTGGCACGACGGATTGACGAGCACCATTCCCGTGGCGCCGTCGGCAATCAACAAGTCGCCGTCGCGCACGAGGGCGCGCACATTGCCGGCGCCAACCACCGCGGGAACGTTCATGCTGCGCGCGACAATGGCCGTGTGCGACGTGGCCCCCCCCAGATCGGTGAGGAATGCGCCGAAGCGCCCGCCGCGCAGACGCAGCATGTCCGCCGGAGAAATATCGCGCGCGACGACGATCAGCGAGTCATCCGCACCGGCCAGCTCGGGCGCGATGGCGCCCAATGGCGGCAACAGGGCCGACGAACCCGACAACACGCGCAGCACGCGCTCGATGACCTGCCGGATGTCGCCGCCGCGTTCGCGCAGGTACTCATCTTCCATGGCGGAAAACTGTTCGCCCAGGATTTGCCCCTGCGTGGTCAGCGCCCACTCCGCGTTGTAGTGCCGCTGCGACACGAGTTCGCACGCCTGCTCCGACAACGTGGGGTCGTCGAGCAACATGCTGTGCACCGTGAGCAGCGCCCCCAGTTCGCGCGGCGCGTCGTCGGGCAGGTTGCCAACCATGTCCTGCAGCTCCTGACTGGTTGCGGCAAGCGCCGTTCGAAGGCGATCACATTCGGCCTGCACGTCGTCGGGCTGAATTCGATAATGAGCCACTTCCAGGGCAGTCGCGCTCATGACGACCGCCTGCCCGATGGCAATGCCCTTGACCGCGCCCTGCCCCTGCAGGCAGAGCATCGCACCCGACCCCGCGGCAACATCCGCCCGCATCATGATCTCTGGCCGACGACGCATATCCGCACGCTATTCCGCCTCGCCGAATTTACTGCCGAACAGCGCTTCGATCTGCGCAATGGCCTGCTCGGCGTCGGCGCCGGACGCTTCGACTTTCACGGTCACGCCCAGGCCCGCCGCCAGCATCATCACGCCCATGATGCTCTTGGCATTGACGCGCTGCGCACCCCGGGCGATGAAGATCTCGCTCCGGAATCGGCCGGCGAGCTGGGTGAGCTTGGCGGCCGCCCTGGCATGCAGCCCGAGTTTGTTCTGTACGACGATGTCTGTAGTTGGCATAGCGCTTGTTCTTAGGGTGCGAAAATGGCGACCAGACGCGCTTCAGCACCCGCGGCCGGCATCAATGATGCCTTTGAGCGCGCCTTGCCGCACTTCCTCGGTAAGTTTATCCGGATTTTCCTGACGCTCGGTAAGGGCTTTCAACACCATGCAAAGATTGGTACCCGTCACCAGATGCCCGCGGGTGCCTTGCAGGGCAGCAAGGCGCAGGGCCTCGGTGGCGATGTTGAATGGCGTCGCGCCGTAGATATCGCACAGGATCAGGGCGGGCTCGCTCGAGTCTGACGTGATCAGGCGGGCAAGATCTTCTGCCTTCTCGTCTGGCCGGTCGGCAGGCCCGACATCGAATACCGTAAGATTCGACGCGCGGCCAAGCACGTGTTCCGCACACTGTGAAAATGCGTTCCCCAATGGCGCATGCATGACGAGTACGATGCGTGTCATGACTGGCCGCCGACTGCACGCTCCAGCGCCGCCACAAAAAAATCGGCGACGTCGAATCCCGTCTGTTCGGTGATCTCGACGAAGCACGTGGGGCTGGTGACATTGATTTCGGTCAGATACTGGCCGATGACGTCCAGACCCAGCAGCAACAGGCCGCGGCGCGCGAGGTCCGGCCCTATCGTCCGGGCAATTTCCTGGTCGCGCCCCGACAGCGGCCGAGCCACGCCATGCCCGCCCGCGGCCAAGTTGGCGCGCGTCTCGCCCGCCACGGGCAGGCGCGCGAGCGCATACGGCACCGCCTCGCCACCGATTACCAGAATGCGCTTGTCGCCATCCACGACCTCCGGAATGTAGCGCTGCGCCATGATGGTGCGGCTGCCGTTGGCGGTGAGCGTTTCCAGGATTGCGTTGAGATTCGGCTCGACCGCCCGGAGACGAAATACGCCCGCGCCGCCCATGCCGTCGAGCGGCTTAACGATGACGTCTTTCTGGCTGGCGTGAAACTGGCGTAGCCGCGAAATATTGGAGGTGACCAGTGTGGGAACCGTGAACTGGGGAAATTCAAAAATGGCCAGTTTCTCGGGGTGATTGCGGATGGCCGCTCCCGAATTGAACACATGCGCGCCCTGCGCCTGAGCGTAATCCAGCAGGTGGGTTGCGTACACGTACTCCATGTCGAAAGGGGGATCCTTGCGCATGATGACGGCGTCGAATTTCGCCAGGGGCGCGCCACGCGCCGCCGTCGTTTCACGCCACCAGGCATGCGCATGCAGGTCGGCTTGCGTACGCAGTTCGATTCCAGCTGCGTTCGCGGTGACAACGCCCTCATCCAGATAGATTTCAGCCATGCCGACGACGCTGAACGTGTGACCGCGCGCGCTCAGCGCACGCATCATCGCAACGGAAGAATCCTTGTAGGCCTTGAGTAGCGGCAGTGGGTCAATAACGAACAATACATGCATGGCGCGCCCATCGACGGCGTTCCGCCCCGCACGGCGAGGCGGGACAATAATTCATTGAATCACGAGGTCGAACTCACGCGGCGGAGCTGCCCTGCTTGCTTGGCACCGCCTTTTTGCGAGGCGCCAGCACCATCACCATTTGCCGCCCTTCCAGCTTTGGCATGGCTTCGACCTGACAAAGCTCGACCAGATCGTCGCGCACCCGCTGGAGCACCCGCATGCCCAGATCCTGATGCGCCATTTCCCGCCCACGAAACCGCAGCGTGACTTTGGCCTTGTCCCCTTCTTCGATGAAGCGGCGCAGGTTGCGCAACTTGACCTGATAATCGCCTTCGTCCGTACCCGGACGAAACTTGACTTCTTTGACCTGAATGACTTTTTGCTTGGCGCGCGCTTCTTGCTGGCGCTTCTGTTCCTGATACTTGAACTTGCCGTAGTCCATCAGCCGGCAGACGGGCGGCGTCGCGTGGGGGGCGATTTCAACCAGATCCACTTCGTGTTGTTCCGATAGGTGAACGGCTTCCGAGGTTTGGACGATGCCCAGCTGTTCTCCGTCCACGCCAATGAGTCGCACCTCCGGCACGCGAATTTCGCCGTTGATGCGATGAGATTTATCGGTTGCGATGTCTGAAACTCCTAGAATAAATAACCGGGCGATGCGCCCCCTGCCCACTATACCCGCGCGTCGATTTCATGGCGCAGGCGCTGCGAGAACTCGGCCAGCGGCATGACGCCGAGATCGACGCCGCCGCGCTGACGCACCGCAATGGTGCCTGCCTCGCGCTCTTTTTCGCCCACCACTAAAATATACGGTATTTTTTGCATGCTGTGCTCTCTGATTTTACGGGTGATCTTTTCGCCACGCAAATCTGAAATCACCCTAAACCCTTGTTTTTTCAGGGTTATAGTCGTTTCCTGCGCATACCGAAGCGAATGCTCGGAAATACAGCACACGACCGCGTGCTCGGGCGCCAGCCAAGCGGGCATCGCCCCCGCGTGGTGCTCGATGAGCATGCCGATGAAGCGTTCCAGCGAACCGAGTATTGCGCGATGCAGCATCACCGGCGCACGGCGCATGTCGTCGGCATCGACGTATTCGGCGCCAAGCCGCTGGGGCATGGAGAAATCGACCTGTATCGTGCCGCACTGCCACTGGCGCCCGATGGCGTCCTTGAGCGTGTATTCGATCTTCGGGCCGTAGAACGCGCCTTCACCCGGCGAAATGGCGTATTCGCAACCCATTTGGTCGAGGCTGTCCATCAGCGCTTTCTCGGCTTTGTCCCATACGGCATCGTCGCCGATGCGTTTCTCGGGGCGCGTAGATACTTTATAGAGTATATCGTTGAAGCCGAAGTCCGCGTATACCTTGCGCAGCAGCCGGGTGTACGCGGCGCACTCGTCCAGCAGCTGATCCTCCGCGCAGAAGATATGGCCATCGTCCTGGGTGAAGCCGCGCACGCGCATGAGACCATGCAGCGAGCCCGATGGCTCATTGCGGTGGCACTGTCCGAATTCCCCGTAGCGCAGAGGCAAATCGCGATAGGAATGCAGGCCCGATTTGAAAATCTGCACATGACCCGGACAGTTCATGGGTTTCAAACCGTACACCCGATTCTCGGACTCCGTGGTGAACATGTTCTCGGCATAGTTGTCCCAGTGCCCGGTCTTCTTCCACAAAGAAAGATCGAGAATCTGCGGCGCCTTGACTTCCTCGTAGCCGTTGTCGCGATACACCGCCCGCATGTATTGCTCGACCTGCTGCCAGATGGCCCAGCCCTTCGGGTGCCAAAACACCAGCCCAGGGGCCTCGTCCTGAAAATGGAAGAGATCCAGATCACGCCCCAGCTTGCGGTGGTCGCGCTTTTCGGCCTCTTCGAGCATCGTGAGATAGGCCTTCTGCTCTTCCCTGGTAGCCCAGGCGGTGCCGTAGATGCGCTGCAACATCTCGTTGTGGCTGTCGCCGCGCCAGTAGGCGCCCGCCACCTTCGTCAGCTTGAATACCTTCAGTCGGCCCGTGGATGGCACATGCGGCCCGCGGCACAGGTCGACGAATTCACCTTCGCGATACAGGCTGATGGTCTGGTCCTGTGGAATCGAGGCAATGATTTCGGCCTTGTAATGCTCGCCTTTGCCCTTGAAGAACTGGACTGCGTCGTCCCGGCGCCATTCCTCCCGCACCACCGGCTCGTCCTTGCGCGCAAGTTCGGCCATTTTCTTCTCGATGGCGTCGATGTCTTCGGGAGTAAAGGGCCGTTTGTAGGAAAAATCGTAATAGAAGCCGTTTTCGATGACGGGGCCGATGGTGACTTGCGCGTCGGGAAATAGCGATTTGACGGCATAAGCCAGCAGATGCGCCGTGGAATGGCGGATGAGATCCAGACCATCGGCGTCTTTGGCCGTGACGATGGCCAGAGACGCATCGCGGTCGATGTTGAAACTGGTGTCGACCAGCTTTGGTTTCTCGCCGTCGAAACTGACGTGCCCCGCCAGCGCCGCACGCCCCAACCCTTCACCTATCGACCGCGCAACATCGCCCACCGATACCGGAGCGGGATACTCGCGCACGGAACCGTCGGGCAAGGTAATGTGAAGCATGAAAAATCCTGAAAAAAAACAATGACGCGGCACCACGACAGCCGCGTCATTCATATTCGATTCATCGATGTAGATTCATTGGCATTGGTTCATTGGTATGTCTTGTAGTGTAACATCCGCGCCGCCGATTCCGTAAGCGCGCGGCGCGCGCATTGGACGCGCACATGTACCACGCCTTGGACATGCCCGAGTGGTTGGTAAGAGAATGTGCAGGGAAAATCGGAAAAGCTGACTTTTCCAGTCGTGGACATCGTTGTTGTACATGTAAAGCGTGTCTCGGGACGTCTTTGGATGTCTCGCGTTGACGCGCCAGGAACTAGCTTTTTGAGTGTAGGTGCTTGATCTAAAAGCACCTTGTGGGACCACATCACCCGTTTTTGTCTTGGAATGTCTGGGGGTGATGGTAGGCAGTACTGGACTCGAACCAGCGACCTCTACGATGTCAACGTAGCGCTCTAACCACCTGAGCTAACCGCCTACGAAAAGGCGTGATTTTACGATGTGGTGCCTTTCTCTGTCAAAATCATTGAGATCATGACCATGCATGCAACTCAATTGCACCAAGTTCACAGTTCAATTATCGCATTCATTCGATCGCACTCGGGCCCTATCGTCACTGGAACAACGGAATGATTCGAGATCAATCGGGTCACAGCGGTTCGCGGCCACTACGCCACCACGTCACAGATTCTGGTTATCGTACGCGCGAACGGCGCGAATGAATGCGGCGACACGTTCACCCGACTTGATGCCGGGCGACACTTCCACGCCGCTGCTGACGTCGACCGCGAAAGGGTGTATTGCCTCGAGCGCGGATGTTACCGTGGCGGCCGTCAGCCCCCCTGCCAGAATCACGGGACGGGTATGGGGCGAACGGAGTACGGCGCTCAGCAGCTCTAGGTCGAACGCGCGTCCGCTGCCGCCGTATCCGGAAGAGTGGGTATCGAACAACCAGGCGGCGGCATCATCAAACTGCCGGCACCGGGCCAGTACTTCGGCGGGGGTGGACAGGTCGGGGGCGCCGATGCGGAAAACGCGGATGTAGCGGTGCGCGAATTGGCGGCAGAATGCGGCCGATTCGTTGCCATGGAACTGGAGGAGATCCGGTTGCAC
>SCQX01000095.1 GCA_004298545.1 Candidimonas sp.
GGACGGCATTCGGTCCCATCTTCTGACCAGGATCGATGGGCACCGATTTGATCACGTCCGTGCCGATTATTACGACTATCTCGCGGCGGTGGTGGGGGCTACCCAGGGACAGCGGACGATAAAAGAGATTTTCCGCGCGGACGCCCAGCGCTATGGCGCGGGCTCGGTGCGCGGCCGTTTGTCCCACCAGTGGCTTGTCGCCTACGAGGCTTGTGGCGGCGATCTGTACGCAACGTGGCTGGGGAGCTTTCCAATGGCCGAACTCAACCTGGTCCGGGCCGCCCAGCGCCTCGGCAATGATTCCCTCGTGCGCACGCTGGCCGAACTGGCCGGCGCCTTGCGCCTGACTCGCCGGGCCGGTCGAATTCTGGTGTCCACGCTCTGGTCTGCAGCCGTGGCAATGGGCGTGTTGGCCGGCATGCTGGTGGCGATACCCGCGTTCACCACACCCGGCCTGAAACAAGCTTTCCAGGTTGTCACGCCCGAGTACTTCGGGCCGTTGACCACCGCGCTCTTCCAGTTGTCCGACACAGTCCGCGACCGATGGCCCGTGGCGTTCGCGGCGCTTGTGGGCGGCGCCGCCGCCGTCTCGTGGTCGTTGCCGAATTTATGCGGACCCGTGCGCCGCCGGCTGGAGAAATTCGGGTTGTGGCGAATCTATCGCCATGTTCACGCGCTGCAGTTTTTCTCCATGCTCGGCATCGTGCTTGGACGCGACGGCGCGGCCCCCACACGGCTGCGGACGGCGCTCTGGATGCAAAAGGCGGGCGCGTCGCGTTGGCGGCGTGAGCACATAGACGCCATGCTCGCGCGCATCGACCTTGGCGAAGTTGGCGCCGCGACGTTCGATACCGGGGTGCTGGATCGCGACATTTACTGGTTCCTGTGTGACGCGGCGCTGGCGCGCGGCCTGTCGGTTGGGCTTGCGCTGACCCGCGAGCGGCTGGAAACCCGGGTTCTGGGGGAAGTGGCCGCTCAGGCGCTACGGCTACGTTGGTGCCTCTTGTTGTTCGCGCTCGGCTGTCTGCTGGGATTGGGGCTTTGGCACTATGCCGTTGTCGACGAGTTGCGGCGTTCCCTCCTGATTTTCTATGCCAGCCAGTGAGCCAGTGGGCTGTCCGATCAGTTCAAACCCTCTTCTTCAAGGAGTCTGTCCATGCCCATCATCGCTTCCAGCACGCGGCGCCCGCTTTTCCGTCAGCGGGGGTTTTCGTTGATCGAAGTGTCGATCGTCACCGCCATCATGATTCTGCTGGCCATCATCGGCATTCCCGCCATTGGCGGCTATGTCGTCGAAAATAAGGTGCCGAAGGTTGGCGAAGAGCTCGCCCGCTTCATTCTTCAGGTGAAGGTCAACGCGTCGGGCGCTGCCGAAGAGGCCTATGCCGACATCGACACCGCGCATTTCGCCAATCTGGTACGCGATTCCGGTGTCTTTTCCGTGGCCGGGACGGGTTCCGCGGTGCGGGTGCTGCATGGCCTGGGCAGCGACGGCAGGGTCACGGTCGCGCCGCAGGGGGCGGGTGAGTCATTCGCCATCGAGCTGACGAACGTCAATCATGCGGCTTGCCCGGCGCTTGCCTCGGTCATGCAGCGCGTGGCCGACGTCATTACAGTGGCCGCGCAGGGGCAGTCGGCCGTAACGGTGAAGGACGCGACGACAGCCTACAGCGCGTTGGTCACGGAGTCTCATTGTGTACAGGGCGACCGCAACACGTTTGCCTTCATCGCCGGCTGAGTGGGCACTCGGGTGCGGCGGCAGCGCGGATTCGCATTGCTGGAACTGGCGGTGGCGGCCCTGATCGCGACGCTTCTGGTGGTGTGGGGCGCCGACTCGCTGGCGCGCCGTCTCGACGAGGCGCGCGCACAGGCACTGGCGGCGTGGATGCTCGCCGTTCGTGGTGGCGTACAGACGTTCCTGCAGCGGCATGCCGCGGTGTTGGCCAACGCTGGCGGCGTCGACGCGCTGGCAGCACAAGGGGTTGCGAACTGGCATCAGCCGCTGCTCTCCGAGCTCAAGACGGCCGGGTTCCTTTCGCCGGGGTTTCCGGAACGCGGCCCGGGCGGCATGCGGGTGGCGATCCGGCTGCTGCCCGGCCCGCAATGCCCGGGCGATGGCTGTGTCGTGCAGGCGTTGATACACGGGACCGCCGCGTTGCTCGACCGGCGCCTCGAACGTGTGGACGAACGGATGACCGCGCTCTGGCTGCTGGCGTCGGCCGGGCTGGGGGGAACCGTTGATCGCCGCGAACCGGCGGTCGTTCGGGGCGCCTCGTTTGGCTTCCCCAATCCGCCGGCGCCCGACATGCCTGCGCTGGCGGTCGGCACGCCGGCTGTCGCTGTCACGGCCGGCCAGGCGGGCGATGCACGTTTCCTGCGCGTTGGCGACGATCGGGATCCTGATTTTCAGGCAACCGCGTCGATCAGGGGGGACATCCGAACGGAGGGGTCGGTGGTGGCGCAGGAATATCTGGTGACGGGCGCCAGGCACACGGCTCGCTCGTCCTGTATTCAAGAGGGCGCGGTATCGCGTGAGGCATATCGCGGCCTTCTGGTGTGTCAGAATGGTGCCTGGCGCTCGGCGGGGGGGCGGGGCGGCGGCGGGTTTTCGACGAACAGCGTGCATGGCTGCGCGGCGTCCGGCGGCATGTCCACCGCGAACCCGGTAACGGGGTCATGCACCTGCCCGCCAGGCCATGCCATCGTCACGATTTCCGACAGCGGCGCGACCACGGCCGCCGATGGCAGAACACGCGGCTACCTGTGCGTGGAATAGAAAGCGTTTCGGCAACAGCCTCTATAATCAAACGTTACCCACTCGAATTGCGCCTTTTCGTAATGAAAACTTCCGAGATCCGCCAGAAGTTCCTCTCGTTTTTCGAATCCAGGGGGCACCAGGTCGTACCGTCGTCCTCTCTGGTGCCGGCTGACGACCCCACGCTGCTTTTCACGAACGCGGGCATGGTGCAGTTCAAGAACGTGTTCACCGGCAAAGACACGCGGCCGTACCGGCGTGCCACCACCGCGCAGCGGTGCGTGCGGGCGGGCGGGAAGCACAACGACCTGGAGAACGTCGGCTACACGGCGCGGCATCACACCTTCTTCGAGATGCTGGGCAACTTCAGTTTCGGCGACTACTTCAAGCACGATGCCATCAAGTATGCGTGGGAACTTCTGACGACGGTGTATGGGCTGCCCGCCGACAGGCTGTGGGTGACGGTGTATCAGGAAGATGATCAGGCGTATGACATCTGGGCCGACGAGATCGGCGTTCCGCGCGAGCGCATCGTGCGCATCGGCGACAACAAGGGCGCGCGTTACGCGTCGGACAATTTCTGGCAGATGGCCGATACCGGGCCGTGCGGACCCTGCTCTGAAATCTTTTATGATCACGGCCCGGAAATCTGGGGAGGGCCGCCCGGCTCCCCTGAAGAAGACGGTGATCGCTATATCGAGATCTGGAATCTCGTGTTCATGCAATTCGAGCGCGATGCCGCCGGCCACATGGCGAACCTGCCCAGGCCGTGCGTCGATACCGGCATGGGCCTCGAGCGCATCGCCGCGGTTCTGCAGCACGTGCACTCCAATTACGAGATCGACCTCTTTCAGCGTCTGATTCACGCCGCTGCGCGCGAAACCGGCACGTCCGACCTGGCGAACAGTTCCCTGAAGGTCATCGCCGATCACATACGGGCGTGCAGCTTCCTTATCGTGGATGGCGTCATTCCCGACAATGAAGGGCGTGGCTATGTGTTGCGGCGTATCATCCGCCGTGCGCTGCGCCACGGCCACAAGCTAGGCCAGGCCAAGCCCTTTTTCTATCGCCTCGTTGGCGATCTGGTTGCCGAGATGGGCGCCGCTTATCCCGAACTGGCGCGCCATCGCGGGCGGGTCGAGCAAGTCCTGCGCCAGGAAGAGGAACGGTTCAGTGAAACCCTGGAAAATGGCTTGCGAATTCTGGAAGCCGCGCTGGCGGATGTGCGCAAGGGTGATGTTCTCGATGGCGACACCTTGTTCACACTGTACGACACGTATGGCTTTCCGGTCGACTTGACCGCCGACATTTGCCGCGAGCGCGGCGTTGCGGTCGACCTCGACGGCTTCGACCACGCCATGGCGCATCAGCGTGATCAGGCGCGGGCGGCAGGCAAGTTCAAGGCCGTGGAGGGGATCGAATACCACGGCGCGGCCACTCGTTTCGAGGGCTACGACCATCTGCGCGGCACGGGAATCGTCACCGGGCTGTACGTCGGCGGTGTGGCGGTCGATGCGGTTCTGCCCGATCAGCGCGCGGTCGTGGTGCTCGATGCCACGCCGTTCTATGCAGAGTCCGGCGGCCAGGTCGGGGATACCGGCGAGTTGCGCGCGGGCGATACCCGTTTTTTCGTGTCCGATACGCGCAAGGTGCAAAGTCACGTGTTTGGCCACAGTGGTGTTTTGAAGCACGGCGCGCTGCGGGTGGGGGATTCGGTCGATGCGCAAGTCGACGGCGAACGCCGCCGGCGTACGATGCGCAATCACTCGGCCACCCATCTGCTGCACAAGGCGCTGCGCCAGGTTCTGGGCGAACATGTGCAGCAGCGCGGTTCGTTGGTGGATCCGGACAAGACCCGCTTCGACTTCGCGCACGACGCGCCAATTGCCGCCGACGACATCGCGCAGGTGGAGCGGCTCGTCAACGAGCAGGTTCTTGCCAATCAGGAAGTCGTCACGCGTGTCATGCCGTATGACGAGGCTGTCGGAAGTGGCGCAATGGCGCTTTTCGGCGAGAAATACGGCGATACCGTGCGGGTGCTCGACATCGGCTTCTCGCGCGAACTTTGCGGCGGCACCCATGTGGCACGCACCGGCGACATTGGTTTGTTCAAAATCGTGTCGGAAGGCGGCGTGGCGGCGGGTGTGCGGCGCATCGAAGCGGTGACGGGCGACAACGCGCTGGCCTGGGTGCAGCGGACCAGCGACACGCTGGTGCGCGCCGCCGACTGCCTGAAGACGCAGCCTGACGAACTCGTTGAACGCATCGCGCAACTGCAGGCGGAATTGAAGGTGGTCGAGCACGACCTCGATCGTGTCAAGACGCGCCTGGCCGTACATGCGGGCAACGAACTGGCCGATCGCGCCGCCATCGCGCTACGAGGGAGCTCCAAACTGCTGGTTGGAACTCTTCCCGAGGCAGATCCAAAAATCCTTCGCGGATTGGTCGATCAGCTCAAGAATCGTCTCAAATCGGCCGTCGTGCTGCTGAGCGCCGAGGCCGATGGCAAGATCAGCCTGGTGGCGGGCGTTACCTCCGATTTGTCTTCGCGCGTCAAGGCGGGCGATCTGGTCAGCATGGTTGCCGGGCAAATCGGCGGAAAGGGCGGCGGCAGACCCGATATGGCGATGGGCGGTGGGGTCGACGTGGCGGCGTTGCCACACGCCGTGGCGGGCGTGGAAGCCTGGGTGCGCGAGCGCCTCGCCTGAGATTCGGAGGCGGCTCGTGTTGTCGCGAGTCGCATTGCGCGCCAATTTTGTTGCGAGTGTCATCATGGGGAATGAAACCACGGGCGCCGCGCCGATGCCTGATCCGCCGGTGCCCGACCTGGAGATCGATACGTCGGGGTTGCGGTGCCCCTTGCCTATTTTGCGCGCGAAAAAGGCATTGGCGCGACTCGGCAGCGGTGCCGTGCTCAAAGTGATTACCACCGATGCACACGCGGTCAGCGACTTTCAGGCCTTTTCCCGGCAAACCGGGAATGCGCTGCTGGCACAGGTTGACAGGGGAGGCAGCGTGGCGCACTACCTGTCGAGACGTTGACCACTTTGTGCAGTCTGACAAGGTGCTGACCGTTCCGTCAGAGCACTGACTGTTCTATGCTAGAATCTTTAGCTTTTTAGAACCCATCAATTACGGAAGGATTACCTATGGTGGTGATTCGCCTTGCGCGCGGGGGCTCGAAGAAGCACCCGTTCTACAGCCTCGTTGCCGCCGATTCACGTAATCGGCGCGACGGTCGCTTCATCGAGCGCGTTGGTTTTTACAACCCGGTCGGCAAAGAGGGTGAGGAAAATCTGCGCATTTCTCTGGAACGCGTACAGTACTGGGCCGATAACGGCGCACAGCTGTCGCCGGCGGTAACACGCCTGGTCAAGGTGTACGCGACGAAAGTTGCGGCTTGATGGCGCGGCAGCCGCCCGACGATCTGGTCGAGCTAGGCTGCATCACTACGCCGCATGGCGTGAAAGGCTGGGTCAGGGTTCGGTCCTATTCAGCGGCAGCTGTCGTTTTATGCGATGCCGCGTCGTGGTGGCTGAAGGCGCCAGCGCTTGCCATCGGGCAGGGTGAGTGGCCACGGTTGTCGGCAGTGAGAGTGCTGGCGTGTCGGCCGCATGGTGCGGGTTTCATTGCCAATCTCGACGGCGTGCGCGACCGATCGCGTGCCGAATCTTTGCGTGGTTTCCGCATCTGCGTGTCGCGCGCCGCATTTCCGGCGACAGGTGCCGACGAATATTACTGGGTTGATCTGATTGGTTGCGAACTGTGGGGTGTGCGCGACGGCTCACCCGTGCTCATTGGCAACGTGACCGAGGTCATCGACAACGGGGCGCACGCGTTGTTGCGTGTCGCGCGCTCGACGGGTCGGGATGCGGAAGAACACCGCTCGCCCACCAGGTCGACGACCGTTGACGTGCCCGACGCTCTGGTGCCATTCGTGGGGGCGCATGTTCAGCGCGTCGATCTCGCCGCCCGACGCATCGACAGCAACTGGCCGGTCGACTTCTGACCAACTGGCATCACCCTGCGTTTCCACTGAGCAACCGGCACCACCATGCGTTTCGATATCGTTTCGCTGTTTCCCGAGTCGTTCGACATCGTACGATCGCTTGGCGTCACCGGCCGCGCTTACGCACGCCGGCTTTGGTCCCTTGCCGTATGGAATCCGCGCGACTACACCACCGACGTTCATCGCACGGTGGACGACCGCCCCTACGGCGGCGGGCCGGGAATGGTCATGATGGCCGAGCCGCTGGAGCATGCGGTGGGCGATGCACAGGCTGCGCGCCGCAGTGCCTTGGGCAACACGCGTGATGCTGCGGTTTTTCTCATGAGCCCGGCGGGGCGGCGCTTCGATCAGCGTTGCGCGGCGCGGCTGGTGGATGAGGGCGGTGCCATCCTGGTTTGCGGGCGTTACGAGGGTGTCGATCAGCGTTTTGTGGACCGCTGTGTCACCGAACCGTGGTCGCTGGGCGACTTCGTTTTATCGGGCGGTGAGATTCCGGCCATGGCCATCATCGACAGCGCGGTGCGCCTGCTTCCTGGCGTCTTGCACGATCCCGATTCGGCGCGGGAAGATTCATTCAACACGGCACTGTCGGGCCTGCTGGACAGTCCGCACTATACGCGTCCCGAACAATATCGCGGGCAGGGCGTTCCCTCCATACTGCTGTCGGGACACCATGCGAATATTGCCGTCTGGCGGCGCGAGCAGTCGCTGCGCCTGACGGCCGCGCAACGCCCCGATCTGATTCGCCAGGCGCGTGAGCGCGGGCTGTTGTCGGCGGCGGACGAGGCATTTCTGCGTTCCCTGCCGGTCAACCACCCCCCTGGTACTGCAAATCGGTGAGTCGAAGATACTCTCGAGCCGCAGACGTGCAGAGAGCCGTCAAGGGGTCTGTCGCGAGGGTTCCTGAACCAGGCGTTCGATCTGCTGGCGCATCTTGCCCAGCGTTTCGGTGAACTCGGTCACGCGCAGCCGTTCCTGTTCGACCACTGCGCTTGGCGCGCGCTCCACGAAACCGCGGTTCGAGAGTTTTGCGTTGGACCGCGCGATCTCGCGCTCGAGGCGTTCGATTTCCTTGTTCAGCCGTGATCGTTCCGCGTCGATGTCGATCTCGACGCGCAGCATGAGCTGGGTGTGACCGACAACCTGTACCGGCGCGCCGATGTCCGGCAACCGCGCCGCCACTGTCACGCCGCTTAGTTTTGCAAGTGCCAGCAGGTAAGGGGTGTTGTTCGCGAGCATTTCGGCCTCGCCCTGCGCAATGAGCGGTGCGCGCACGGCGGGCGACAGGTTCATCTCACCACGTAACGCGCGAATGGCTTCGACCTGCGCTTTCAGTTCGTCGACCCGCGCCTCGGCCGCGGGGTCCATCAGCGCCCTGTCGCACACGGGGTATGGCTGGATGGCGATGCTGGTCTGCTCGTCGGCGCTGCGTTTACCGGCTGCGACACTGACTTGTTGCCACAGTTCTTCGGTGATGAACGGAATGATGGGATGCGCCAGGCGCAGCAATACTTCGAGTACGGTGATCAGTGTGTGACGCGTGCTTTCCCGTTCCAGCGGCGAGCCTTGCTGGATTCGCACTTTCGCCATTTCCACATACCAATCGCAGTATTCGTTCCAGATGTAGCGATACAGGGCGTTTGCCACATTGTCGAAACGGTATTCCGCGAAGCCGCGTTCGACTTCATCCACCAGCCGCTGCAACCCGCTGACGATCCAGCGGTCGGTGAATGACAGGGCGTCGGCGCGCCCGCCGATGGGTGGCTCAGCGACGGTGTTCATCAGGACAAAACGTGTCGCATTCCATAATTTGTTGCAGAAGTTGCGGTATCCCTCGCAACGTTTCAGGTCGAAGTTGATATTGCGACCGAGCGTCGCATAGGCGGCCATGGTGAAGCGCAGCGCGTCGGTGCCATACGCGGGGAAACCTTGCGGATAGTCTTTGCGTGTTTTTTTGCGGATGGAGGTAGCCGTGCGCGGGTTCATCAGACCGGTCGTGCGCTTTTCGAGCAGGGTGTCCAGTTCGATACCGTCGATCAGGTCGACCGGATCGATGGTATTGCCTTTGGACTTGCTCATCTTCTTGCCTTCCATGTCGCACACCAGGCCGTGGACGTATACCGCCCGGAAAGGTACCTGGCCGGTCATGTGGGTGCTCATCATCACCATGCGGGCCACCCAGAAGAAAATGATGTCGAATCCCGTGACCAGCACGCTGGAGGGCAGATAGCGCGCAAGGTCGAGGGTGTCGCGCGGCCAGCCGAGGTCGGTGAACGGCACCAGCGCCGAAGAGAACCAGGTATCCAGCACGTCCTCGTCGCGGGTGAGCGGCTCGGTCACTCCCGCCGCCAGCGCCTGTTTTTGCGCCTCTTCCGCGTTTCTGGCCACGAAAATGCGGCCGTCTGGCGCGTACCATGCGGGAATCCGATGGCCCCACCACAGTTGCCGCGAAATGCACCAGTCCTGGATATTTTCGAGCCACAGGTTGTAGGTCGTCGTCCAATTGGCCGGGTAGAACCGGATGCGGCCGTCGGCCACCACGTCGAGCGCCACTTGCGTGATGCTCTTGCCGGGGTGCCGAGTGCCTTGCGGCGCTGGCTTGGTCATGGCGACGAACCATTGGTCGGTCAGCATGGGTTCGATGATGGTGCCGGTTCTGTCGCCGCGCGGAACCATCAATTTGTGCGCCTTGACATCTTGCAGCAACCCTTGGGCCCGCAGGTCGTCGACCACGTTGACGCGCGCTTCGAAGCGATCGAGGCCGCGATATGCGGGAGGCGCCGCGTCGTTGATGTGGGCGTCCAGCGTGAGGATGCAGATCGTATCCAGGCCGTGGCGCTGGCCGACGGCATAGTCGTTGAAATCGTGGGCCGGCGTGACCTTGACGACTCCGGTACCGAATTCGCGATCGACGTAGGCATCGGCGATGATGGGGATATCCCGATCGCAGAGCGGCAGCCGGACGTGGCGACCTACGAGCCCCGCATAGCGTTCGTCCTCGGGATGCACCATGACCGCCACGTCGCCCAGCATGGTCTCGGGGCGGGTCGTCGCCACGACGAGGTGGGTCAGCCCGTCGGTGGGTTCGACCAGCGGGTAGCGGATTTCCCACAGATGCCCGTCTTCCTCCTCGCTGACCACTTCCAGGTCGGAAACCGCGGTGCAAAGCACCGGATCCCAATTGACGAGGCGTTTTCCGCGGTAGATCAGCCCCTGTTCATAGAGGCGCACGAATGCTTCCACCACGCCGGCCGAGAGATTGGCATCCATGGTGAAATATTCGCGTGACCAGTCGGCCGATGAGCCCAGGCGGCGGAACTGTTCGGTGATGGCACTGCCCGATTTCCGTTTCCATTCCCATACTTTCTCGGTGAACTTTTCGCGTCCCAGGTCGTGGCGGGAAATCTTCTGGGCATCGAGTTGGCGCTCCACGACGATTTGCGTGGCGATCCCGGCGTGGTCCGTGCCGGGAATGAATACCGTGTCGTCGCCGCGCATGCGGTGATAGCGGACCAGGCCGTCCATCACGGTCTGGTTGAATGCGTGGCCCATGTGCAAAGTGCCGGTGACGTTCGGCGGCGGAAACTGAACCACGAAAGTGCGGTTTTCGGCGCCCGCCGCCGGCGCCGCGTGCCGGCCACCTTTGAAGTAGCCATGCTGTTCCCAGTAGGTGTACCAG
The DNA here is from genome assembly GCA_004298545.1 of Candidimonas sp. Taxonomy (GTDB): domain Bacteria; phylum Pseudomonadota; class Gammaproteobacteria; order Burkholderiales; family Burkholderiaceae_B; genus SCQX01. Next base: position 10,444 of record SCQX01000095.1, read on the forward strand.
CGGGACTCGATTTCCTGCGGTTCAAAGCTTTTAGGTAGCGGGTCGGCAGTGTTTTTGGAAGCTGGCGTTGGTGTCATGAGGTGCGATATCGAGTGAGAGTGCGCGGCGTGCCCGGTGCGGCGGAACGCGCGCGGCCTGTCGATCGCGCGCCGCGGTGGCGGGCGATCGAGCCATGGCGAATGCCATATTTTAAGGGGTAGCGCCTTGCACTCCGCATGCTAAAATAGCAGATTCGCAAAAAACGTGGTAGAAGTCATTGATTTTGCAGGGCTTCTCTGAATCCGTGTTTCATCGGCGGCGCGATAGGCTCGCTGACCAGTTCGATCGGTGGCTCGATCGGCGCTGCTTTTTCCCTGGGTATGTATGTCATGGCTATTGAACGGACGCTTTCCATCATCAAACCCGACGCGGTGGCGAAGAATGTCATCGGCCAGATCATCGCGCGTTTCGAGCGGGCGGGTTTGAAGGTCGTCGCCGCCCGCTTTCAACAACTGTCGCGCGCAGATGCAGAACGTTTCTATGCCGTGCATAGGGAACGGCCTTTCTACCGTGATCTGGTCGAGTTCATGGTGTCGGGACCGGTGTTCATTCAGGTACTCGAAGGCAACGACGCCATTCAGAAGAATCGTGATCTGATGGGGGCGACCGACCCGAAAAAAGCCGCTGCCGGTACCATCCGGGCCGACTTCGCCGACAGTATCGACGCCAATGCCGTGCACGGTTCCGACGCCGCGGCCACCGCGGCGACCGAAATCGCCTTCTTCTTCCCAGAGTGCGCGATCGTCAGCCGCTGACCCATGCCAACCGTCATCGAACGAATCAATCTGCTGGGGCTCGATTTCGCCGCGCTCGCCGACCTGGTCGGTCAGTGGGGCGACAAGCCGTTCCGTGCGCGTCAGCTCGAGCGCTGGATCCACCGGCATGGTGTGGATTCATTCGATGAAATGACCGATCTGGCCCGCGATCTGCGTGATCAGCTCGCCCACCGCTGCTTCATTTCCGCACCCGAGGTGCTGACCGAGCAGCGCTCCACCGACGGCACGCGCAAGTGGCTGTTCGACGTCGGCCGCAACAATGCCATAGAGACCGTCTTCATTCCCGAAGACGATCGCGGAACGCTGTGCATCTCGAGCCAGGCCGGCTGCACGGTGGGCTGCCCGTTCTGTTCGACGGGATACCAGGGGTTCAACCGCAACCTCACTACTGCGGAAATCGTCGGCCAGCTCTGGTACGCGCGCCGCGCGGTCGAAGCCGATGGCGGTGGCGCCCGCACCGGTCGTGGCCAGGCCGCGCTCGATCGGCCAATCAGCAATGTGGTTTTCATGGGCATGGGCGAGCCCTTGCTGAATTATCAGCAGGTTCTCGGCGCGTTGCGTCTCATGGTCGATGATAATGCGTATGGGCTGTCGCGCCGCCGCGTCACGGTATCCACGTCGGGTGTCGTTCCCATGATCGATCGTCTGGCAAGCGATTGCCCGGTTGCACTGGCCGTATCGCTTCATGCGCCAAACGATGCGTTGCGCGACCGCCTGGTTCCGCTCAACCGCAAGTACCCGCTGGCAGAGCTGCTGGCTGCTTGCAACCGGTATCTCCAGCACGCGCCGCGCGACTTCATCACGTTCGAGTACGTCATGCTCGACGGCGTCAACGATAGCGACGAGCTGGCTGAAGGGCTCGTCGAAATATCCACACGGGTGCGCTGCAAGTTCAATCTGATTCCATTCAATCCCTTCCCGCAATCGGGGCTGAAGCGGTCGCCATCGGGTCGCATCCGCCAGTTCGCACAGCGCCTGATGGATGCGGGGGTGGTCACCACCGTCAGAAAGACGCGTGGCGACGATATCGCCGCCGCCTGCGGGCAGTTGGCGGGCAACGTGAAGGATCGCACCCGCATTGCGCAGCGGCTGCCCGACCGGGCGCGAGTCGACCGCGACTTGGAGCGCGTATGAATTCATCGTCCGTCAATGAGGCCGAGGTGGCCGACGAGCCGCGTTTGTCGAAGCCCGACACGGGTTCGGGCATCTACAAGGGCGTCCAGGGAATCGGGCCCACGCTGCGGGCATTGCGCGAGGCGAAGCACGTGTCCCTGGCCGATGCGTCGAGCCGATTGAAGTTTTCGGTTCGTCAGTTCGAGGCGCTGGAGGCCGAACGGTGGGAGCGCCTTCCGCAGGGGGTGTCGCTGCGGGGGTTCGTGAAGAACTACGCGCGGTTCCTCGATGCCGACGTGGCCGCGCTCGTGACCATGCTCGAACACCAGGTCGACGGCACCGGCGCGAAGCCCACCGCCATCGGTGAGGCGCAATCATTGTCGGGCGGCACCGACATCCCCATGCGGGCCGATTCCGCGCCACGCGCCTGGGGGTGGCTGATCATCATCGTGCTGATTCTGCTCGTTGCGGGATTCTATGCCATTGAACGCGGCTGGATTCCCGACTCCTGGCTGGTGTTCGATTGGCTCAGGTCGCTGAAGAAATGAATAGCGTTGTTGATCCGGTGGTCAGTGCTGGCGCGCCGGCGCCAGTGGGATGCGGCGCGCGGCGCGCGACCCGATCCGTGCTCGTTCGCTGGGGCGGCTGCGAAGTCCGTTTGGGGGCCGGGGCACCCATTGTCGTACAGTCCATGACGAATACCGACACGGCCGATGCGGAGGCTACGGCGCGCCAGGTGCGTGAATTGGCGCGCGCCGGTTCGGAACTCGTGCGCATCACGGTCAATACGCCAGAGGCGGCACGCCAGGTACCTGCCATTCGCGAGAAGCTCGACCGCGCGGGGGTGTCCGTGCCCCTGGTGGGCGATTTTCATTACAACGGCCACCGTTTGCTGACGGAATTCCCTGGCTGTGCCCAGACCCTGTCCAAGTACCGCATCAACCCGGGCAACATGGGAACAGGCAAGAAGCGCGGCGACAATTTCGCGCGAATGATCGAGGTAGCCTGCCGGTACGACAAGCCCGTGCGCATCGGCGTCAACTGGGGCAGCCTGGATCAGGAGCTTCTGGCGCACATGATGGACGACAACGGCCGGCTGGCGCAACCGCTCGATGCCGCGGCGGTCATGCGCCGCGCGCTGGTTGCATCGGCCGTGTCGAATGCGCGCCGCGCCGAGGCGCTTGGGCTTTCGCCCAACGGCATCGTTCTGTCCAGCAAGGTCAGCCAGGTTCAGGATCTGGTCGCAGTTTATCGCGACCTGTCGGCGCAGTGCGATTATCCACTGCATCTGGGCCTGACCGAAGCGGGAATGGGCAGTAAAGGTATCGTGGCCTCCACCGCCGCGTTGGCCATTCTGCTGCAGGAAGGCATCGGCGACACGATACGCGTTTCGCTCACCCCCGATCCGGGTGGCAGGCGCACGCGTGAAGTGGTCGTCGCCCAGGAGATTCTGCAAAGCCTGAATTTACGCGCTTTTGCGCCCATGGTTGCGGCGTGTCCGGGGTGCGGGCGCACCAGCAGCACGGTCTTTCAGAAGCTTGCGGCCAGCATCCAGGGTTATCTGCGTGATCAGATGCCCGTCTGGAAGACGCGCTACCCGGGGGTCGAAACCATGCATGTCGCGGTAATGGGCTGCGTGGTGAACGGGCCGGGCGAAAGCCGTCATGCCGACATCGGCATCAGCCTGCCGGGTACGGGCGAGGTTCCCGCCGCGCCGGTTTATGTCGACGGCAAGCACACGGTCACGCTCAAAGGCGACACGATCGCCGAAGAGTTTCAGGCTATCATCCTCCGCTACGTCGAGCACCGCTACGGCAGCGGCACGCCCCCGGATGGCGTGTAGTTCAACCGCCGGCGCGGTGCACCGGATGGCGAACCTGCCATCAACCATAACCAGAATTCCCGTATCGCCATGATGCAGCCGTTTCAGAAAGTGCGTGCCCTGACAGGCATGAAGGACATTCTGCCCGATGCAAGCGCCCGCTGGGAGGCGATCGAAGACTTGGTGCGCCGCTGGCTGGGGGCGTACGGCTACCGCAACATCCGCACCCCGGTGCTCGAGCAGACCCGCCTGTTCTCGCGTGGTATCGGTGAAGTGACCGATATCGTCGAAAAAGAAATGTATTCCTTCACCGATACGCTCAACGGTGAACAGTTGACGATGCGCCCCGAATTCACCGCGGGCGTGGTTCGCGCCGCCATCGAACACAACCTCCTGTACGACCGCCCGCAGCGCGTGTATTCGATGGGGCCCGTGTTTCGTCACGAGCGTCCGCAGCGGGGGCGCTATCGCCAGTTTCATCAGGTCGACGTGGAAGCGCTTGGCTTCGTGGGGCCGGACATCGATGCCGAGCTCATCGTCATGCTGGCGCGCTTGTGGAGAATGCTGGCATTGTCGGATGTACGGCTCGAGCTGAATTCGCTTGGCCAGGCCGACGAGCGCGCCGCGCATCGTGTGGCTCTGGTGGATTATTTCGAACGGCATCTCGATGGGCTCGACGACGATGCCCGCCGCCGCCTGCATGCGAACCCGCTGCGCATCCTCGACACCAAGAACCCGGCCATGCAGGGGCTGGTCGATGCCGCGCCGCGCCTCGGTGATTTTCTGGGCGCGGAGTCGCGCGCGCATTTCGAGGGTGTTTGTCACCGCCTCGAGGAAGCGGGCGTCGCATACCGCCTCAATCCCCGATTGGTGCGTGGCCTGGACTACTACAACCTGACCGTGTTCGAGTGGGTGACCGATCGCCTCGGCACGCAGGGCACGGTGTGCGGCGGTGGCCGCTACGATGGCCTGGTCGAGTTGTTGGGCGGCAAGGCCACGCCGGCGATCGGTTTTGCCATTGGCATGGAGCGTTTGCTCGAACTTTGGAATCAGGCCATTGCCGGCGGCGGCCGCGAATGCGACGTGTACGTGGTGCATCAGTCCGATGCGGCTCAGCGTGTCGCGGCGTTGGCCGCGGAGCGGTTGCGCGACGCAGGCATTCGCGTCATCGTGCATTCCGGTTCGCACGGATTCAAATCGCAATTCAAGCGCGCGGACGGCAGCGGCGCGGCCGCGGCCGTCATTTTTGGTGAAGAGGAGCTGTCGGCGGGAACGGCGAGCATAAAATGGCTGCGATCAGAAGAGGCGCTAGCGCGCGCGCAGCAGAAAACGGTACCGCTGGAATGTCTGGTCGACGAACTGAGGCTGGGGATTTGACGCATGGCATACGACCTGGAAGAACAAGAGAAGATCGACGCGCTGCGGGCCTGGTGGGACAAGTACGGTGTGCTTTGCACGGCGTTTCTGGTCGCTGCGGTCATCGCGGTGCTGGGCTGGCGCGGCTGGCAGTGGTACCAGGGGCATGAGGCCGATCAGGCAATGGGTTATTTCGAAGCGCTCGAACGGGCCGCCGGCCAGTCGGGTGACGACGCCGTGGCGCGCATCAAGGCGGCCAGCAAAACGCTGCGTGACGACTACGCTTCCACGGGTTACGCACCGCGCGGCGTGTTGGTGGCCGCTGCCGCCCTGCAGCGGCGCCACGACTTGGCTGGCGCCGGGGAACAGCTCGAATGGCTGATTCACAAGGGGGGCGACTCGGCGCTGATAGCGGTAGCTCGGTTGCGCCTTGCCGGTATTTTGCTTGAGCAGAAGCGGTACGACCAGGCGCTGGCGCAGTTGCACGATGCGCCGGGGGCATTCACAGGGCTTTACGCCGATCGCCGCGGCGACATTCTGGCGGCCCAGGGCAAGACGGACGACGCCCGGAAAGCCTGGGCCGAGGCAATCAAAGATCTCGGCGGCGATTCGGCGACCCAGGTCATACAGCTGAAGATCGACGCGTTGAATGGAGCCTGATCATGTGTATCCGAAGTGTACGCCGCATTGCGCATCTGGTCCTGCTGGCTTCCTGTGCGGTCGTCCTGGCCGGCTGCTCGCTGTTTTCCAGCCCCGATCCACGCTTCGAGCCCGCGCCGCTGACCACTTATCCGGCGGGCGCCACGGTCAGCAAGATCTGGTCGGTGTCGCTGGGCAGCGGCGGTGGTTACGGGTTTGCACCGGTCGTCGTGGGCGATGCCGTCTATGCCGCCGCGCCCAGCGGCAAAGTATCGAAAATTGATTTGAGTTCGGGGCGGGTCGATTGGCAAACCGCCACCAAGAAAGGGCTGACGGCGGGCGTTGGGTCGGACGGCACCGTCACGGCGGTGGCCGAGGTCGACGGCACCGTGGTGGCGTTCGACGGCAATGGTCACGAAACCTGGCGTGCGCGGGCATCCAGCGAAGTCAACATCCCGCCCACCGTCGGTGAAGGCGTGGTGGCGGTGCGCAGCAGCGACTATCGCATCCAGGCCTTCGACGAAGCGACCGGCAAACCATTGTGGGACGTGCAGCGGCCCGGCCCGGCGCTTGCCTTGAAGACCAACATGCAGATGATCCTCGTCCAGGGTCTGCTGATTTCCGGCCTGCCCAATGGGCATCTGATCGCCATCAACGCCCACACCGGCAGCGTGCAGTGGGAAGGTCCGGTGTCGATATCGGAAGGCGCAACCGATCTGGAACGGATCAGCGACGTGGTGGGCACCCCCCAAGTGCAAGGCTCGGCGCTCTGCGGCGTAACCTACCAGGGGCATATTTCATGCTTCGATGTGGCGCAGGGCGGGCGGCTCATGTGGAGCCAGGCATTCTCCAGCACCACCGGGATGACCAGCGATGCGCAGCAGCTCTATGTTTCCGATCAGCGCAGTGTGGTGTATGCCTTCAATCTGGCCGACGGGCATCAGGTATGGAAGCAGGATGCGCTTCGCAATCGTCGGCTGTCGGCCCCGGCGGTCGTGCACCCGGGGGTGGCGGTTGGCGACCTTGACGGGTATGTGCACATTCTGTCGCGCGCCGACGGTCATTTGCTGGGGCGCATACAGGTGGGCGGCGGCGCGATTTTGTCGCCACTCCTGGCGACCGACCGTGGCATCCTCGTGCAGACCGGCAACGGTGATCTCGATCTGGTTGGTGTGAATTGAATCGTGCCGGGTTCAAACCAGTCATCGTGCTGGTGGGGCGGCCCAACGTGGGCAAGTCGACACTGTTCAACCGGCTCACGCGGTCGCGCGCCGCGCTCGTGGCCAATCAGCCTGGCCTGACGCGCGACCGCCACTATGGCGAAGGCCGCATGGGCGGGCGGCCTTACATCGTCGTCGACACGGGTGGGTTCGAACCGGTGGCGAAAGACGGCATTCTGCGCGAGATGGCACGCCAGACCGAGCAGGCGATCGCCGAATCCGACATCGTGTTTTTTCTTGTCGATGCGCGCGCCGGCCTCAATGCGCGCGACCACGAAATCGCACGGATGCTGCGGCGTGCCGGCCGCGACCTGTTCCTGGTGATGAACAAGGCGGAAGGCATGCGCGGCGGTGCGGCCGCCAGCGAATTCTACGAGCTGGGTCTGGGGCAGCCCCACGTCATCTCGGCCGCGCACGGCGATGGCGTGAGCGATCTCGTGGACGAGGCGTTGGCGGCGCTCCCGCCCGATGAAGGCGAATCCCCGCCGCCGGATCGCGCCGATGGTCAGGCGCCCGCCGTGCAAGCGCCGGGCACGGCAACCGCCGACGGCGATGGCCAATTGCAGAACTCACTGCGTCACCGCATCAAGCTTGCCGTCGTGGGGCGCCCGAACGTTGGCAAATCGACTCTGATCAACACGCTTCTTGGCGAGGAGCGGGTCATCGCATTCGACCAGCCGGGCACGACGCGCGATGCGATCGAGGTGGAATTCGAGCGTGGCGGCGTTGCCTACACGCTGATCGATACCGCCGGCTTGCGCCGTCGTGGAAAGGTTTTCGAGACTGTCGAGAAGTTCTCCGTCATCAAGACGCTGCAGGCCATCGAGGCGAGCAACGTCGTGGTGTTCATGGTCGATGCCCAGGCGGAAATTTCCGACCAGGATGCCCACATCGCCGGATTTGTCGTGGAATCGGGCCGGGCGCTGGTCGTTGCCGTCAACAAGTGGGATGGCCTCGACGCACAGCGGCGCGATCGCGTGCGGCGCGATCTCGATCGCAAGTTGCGTTTTCTGTCTTTTGCGCGGTGGCACATGATTTCGGCGCTCGCTGGAAGGGGGGTGGGCGATCTGATCCGTTCGGTGGAGGCCGCCCACGCCGCCGCCTTCGTGAAATTGTCCACGCCGAAGCTCACCCGGGTATTGCAGGCGGCCGTCGCGCAGCAGCCGCCGCCGCGCGCGGGCGCCTCGCGGCCGAAGATGCGTTACGCTCATCAGGGCGGGCAGAATCCGCCGCTCGTCGTCATTCACGGCAGCGCGCTGAGGGCGGTTTCGGAACCGTACAAGCGCTATCTGGAATCCTGTTTTCGCCGCGCTTTCGCGCTTGACGGGACACCGCTGCGCATTGAATTCAAATTGACCCATAATCCATATGTCGAGGGGGCCGCGTGAACCCGCACTGGAGTCCGCACGTTGCCGGTCTGACGCCGTACACACCGGGGGAACAGCCCCGCGGGGGCATTGTCGCGGATCTGCTCAAACTCAATACCAATGAGAACCCGTATGCGCCGTCGCCGCGCGTTCTGGAGGCTGTCCGCGCCTGCGCGACAGATGCGCTGCGGCTGTATCCCGATTATTCGTCCCTGGCCTTGCGTGAGGCCATCGCGGCCCTGCACGGCATCGGAGCGGACCAGGTGTTCCTAGGCAACGGCTCCGACGAGGTTCTGGCCCACGTATTCAATGCCTTGTTCAGGAAACCCGGCCACCCGCTGGTCATGCCGGACATCACGTACAGTTTCTATCGCACCTACTGCGCGTTGTACGGCATCGATGTCGAATTCGCCGCGCTCGCGAACGATTTCTCGATCACGGTCGAAGACTACACCCGTCCACGCGCGGTCATCCCGGCGGGAATCATTTTTGCGAATCCCAATGCGCCTACCGGCATGGCGCTCGCGGTTGGCGACATCGAGCGCATTCTCGTCGCGAATCGCGACTGCCCGGTCGTCATCGATGAAGCGTATGTCGACTTCGGCGCCGAATCGGTGGTTCCGCTGCTGGCGAGGCACGCCAATCTGGTCGTGGTGCAAACCTTGTCCAAATCGCGTGCGCTCGCCGGGCTGCGCGTGGGTTTCGCGCTTGCCGGCACAGCCATCGTCGAGGGCCTGATCCGGGTCAAGGACAGTTTCAATTCGTACCCGCTGGATCGCGTGGCTCAGGCCGGCGCCCTCGCCGCCATTCAGGACGTCGCGTATTTCGATGCCACGCGGAAAAAAATCATGGCGGCGCGCGACGGCCTTACGCGTGATCTGGCCAGCCTGGGGTTCGAGGTTCTTCCCTCATGCGCCAATTTCGTGTTTGCGCGGCATCCCGGCCGGCCGGCCGGAGAACTCAGCCGGGCGTTGCGTAACGAGCATATTCTCGTTCGCCATTTCAGGCTTCCCAGAATTGAGGAATTCTTGCGCATCACGGTGGGAACTCCCGATGATTGCCGACGTCTATGTAGAGTCTTGAGCGGTGTTCTGGGGAAGTCTTGATGGCTTGCCAACCACATAAACGTCGTTGGCGCATTGAGGGAAAACCCTGTAAAGTACCACTTCGGCAAGTCATTTATTAAAAAACAACACAATGGAGCCTAGCCAATGAGCAATAAAGGGCAAACACTACAAGATCCGTTTTTGAATGCGCTGCGCAAGGATCACGTGCCCGTCTCGATATATTTGGTGAATGGGATCAAATTGCAGGGCCAGGTTGAGTCTTTCGACCAGTACGTTGTCTTGTTGCGTAATACGGTTACGCAAATGGTTTACAAGCACGCGATTTCAACCGTGGTTCCCGCCCGTCCGGTCAATTTCCAGGCGGACGAACCGGGCGAGTGACTACGCGCCGCCCCAGGTCGGTGTTGCCCGCCGCGTGTGTCTCACCGGCGGGTAATTTATTCTGGCGCGCTGGTTCGGATGCGCTTGTGCGCCAGTACGCCGGGAGCTACGCGGCGTGAAGGTCCTCATAGTCAGTGTCGATCTGGGCGATCCGGATTTCGCTGCTCATTCCGATGAATTTGCCATGCTGGCGCGCGGCACGGGAGCGGAAATAAGCGCCCGTCTGCTGGTGCGCCGCGCGCATCCCGACGCCACGTATTTCATCGGCTCCGGGAAACTGCTGGAGGCGATCGAGCTGGCCGACGCGGCCGGAGTCGATGCGGTGCTCTTCGACCGGCCGTTGTCGCCGGCGCAGCAGCGCAATCTGGAGCGTCGGCTCGAACGACCCGTGATCGACCGCGTCGGCGTGATTCTCGACATTTTCGCACTGCGCGCCAAGAGCCGGGAGGGCAAGCTGCAGGTGGAACTCGCCCGCCTGCAATACTTGTCGACGCGCTTGACGCGCCTATGGAGCCACCTCGAGCGCCAGCGTGGCGGCATTGGCGCGCGCAGCGGCCCTGGCGAAGCGCAGCTGGAAATGGATCGGCGCATCATCGGCGACAAGGTGCGCGGCCTGCGCGGCCAGCTCGACCGCGTACAGCGTCAGCGTGTCACGCAGCGGCGGGCCCGCGCGCGCGGCAAGACCCTCTCGGTGTCGCTGGTGGGCTACACCAACGCGGGGAAATCGACCTTGTTCAATGCGTTGACGAGGGCCGGCGCGTACACGGCTGATCAGTTGTTCGCAACGCTGGATACCACGACCCGGCGCTTGTGGATCGACGGTGCCGGGACGGTGGTGGTGTCGGATACGGTGGGGTTCATTCGCGACCTGCCGCCCACCCTGATCGCGGCATTCCGCGCCACACTGGAAGAGACCATACACGCCGATCTTCTGCTGCATGTCGTCGACGCGGCCAGCGCGCAGCGCGATGAGCAGATTGCGGCGGTGGAGCAGGTGTTGGGCGACATTGGCGCGGGTGAAACGCGCTGTATTCAGGTTTACAACAAGATCGATTTGATGGGGTATGCGCCGCGGGTCGAGCGGGACGAACATGGTACCATTGTGCGAGTTTTTGTAAGCGCCCTGGAACGCGGCGGCCTGGACGGCTTGCGCGGGGCGATCATCGAGTCAGGCCGAACCGCTGGAAATAATGCGCCCACTATCGAACATACTGAATTTGAATGACCCCGGCTGGGGGCGTGGCGATGGCAACGGCGGGGGCTCGGAGCCGCCCAAACGGCCGTCCAAGGGTGGTGGCGGCCCCCCCGATCTCGAGGAAGTGTGGCGCGACTTCAACAACCGCCTGAAGGGCTTGTTCGGGCGCAAGCTGCGGCGCGGTGGAAATTTCGGCGGCAATGGGAGCGGCGGAGGTGGGAAACCATTCACGCTTCCCAAAGGGTCGCCCAAGCTCGTGGCTTTTGCCATACTCGTGCTCATCGTCTTATGGTTCGCAAGCGGCTTCCTGATCGTTCAAGAAGGCCAGGTGGCCGTGGTCACCCGTTTCGGCAAGTACACCAAAACGCTGCCTCCAGGGCTGCAATGGCGCCTGCCGTATCCCATTGAAGATTCCCAGATGGTCGACATCTCGCGGCTGCGCACGTTCGAGATCGGCTTTCGCGGCGGCGCGACCAATAAGGTGTTGCCGGAGGCGCTGATGCTGACCAACGACGAGAATATCGTCGACGTTCAGTTCGTGGTGCAGTATCGCCTCAAATCGAACGGCGCACCCGATTACCTGTTCCGCACCAGTCATCCGAACGAAGCGGTGCGCCAGGCGGCGGAGACGGCCATGCGCGAAGAAGTCGGGAAGAAACCCATGGACTATATTCTGTATTCCGGGCGGGCCGAAGTGGCCATTGCCGTGCAGAAGCGCATACAGAGCCTGCTGGACGAATACCAGACCGGCATTGAAGTCAGCACCGTTGCCATTCAGAACGTGCAGCCGCCGGAACAGGTGCAGGCGGCGTTCGACGACGCGGTCAAGGCCGGCCAGGACCGCGAGCGCCAGGTCAATGAAGGCATAGCCTACGCGCGCAAGGTCATCCCCGAGGCGCAGGGCGAGGCGGCGCGCATGATACAGCAGGCGCAAGGCTACAAGGCGAAGGTCATCGGCGATGCCAAGGGCAACACCGCGCGTTTCCTGAGCGTGGAGGCCGAATATGCCAAGGCGCCCGAAATAACGCGTGAACGGCTCTATCTATCGACCATGCAGGAAATCCTCGAGAACACCAGCAAAGTCGTGATCGATTCGAACGCGTCCGGCAACCTGCTCTATCTGCCGCTCGATCGGCTCATGAAGCAGGCCGCCAGCGAAGCGGCCGCGAAGTCCGATACGGAAGCCGATGCCGCGGCCGCCTCTGCGGCGGGCGCGTCGGCGACGTCCACGAAATCGTCGCCCAAATCGTCGTCCGACACGGCGCGCCATAGCTCGTCGCTACCCAGCGTACCCGGCTCCTTGCGAGATACGCTGTCGCTCGACCGGTTTTCACGCTGATGAGAGGGGCATTCATGCAACGTCTTTTTCCCGCCCTGATCGGACTGATCATCGTCGTAGCGGTGTTGTCTTCGTGCGTTTTTACGGTTGGCGAACGTGACGATGCGCTGGTGTTTTCACTGGGTGAGGTCCGCCGCACCGTCACGGAGCCAGGCCTGTATTTCAAGTGGCCGCCGCCATTCGAGAACGTGGTGTTCCTCGACCGGCGCCTCCAGACCATCGAGACCAGCCAGCCAGAACGCATCCAGACTTCCGAGAAAAAGAATCTGTTGATCGATTCTTTCGTGAAATGGCGCATTTCCGATCCGCGCTTGTTTTACGTCACTTTTGGCGCCAACACGCGGGCGGCGCAAGAGCGCCTGCAAGCGCAAATCCGTGACGCGCTCAACGCGTCGGTGAACGTGCGCACAGTGAAGGACGTCATCGCCAATCAGCGCGACGTCATCATGAAAGAGGTTCTTGCCGCGGTACAGACACGCGCCAAACCGCTTGGGGTCGATGTGGTCGACGTCCGTCTGCGCCGCATCGAATTCGCGCCCGAGATTTCCGATTCCGTCTTCCGGCGCATGGAAGCCGAACGCAAGCAAGAGGCCAATCGCCTGCGCGCCACGGGTGCGGCCGACAGCGAAAAGATTCGCGCCGAGGCCGATCGACAGCGCCAGGAAATTCTCGCCAAGGCCTACACCACGGCGCAAACGGTCAAGGGCGAGGGTGACGGCGAAGCGACGGCCATTTACGCGAAGGCCTATTCCGCCGATCCGAAGTTCTACAGTTTCTACAAGAGCCTTCAGGCGTACCGCGGCGCGTTCTCCAAGCCGACCGACCTGCTGGTGCTGAGTCCCAAATCTGAATTCTTCAAATTCTGGAATTCCTCCACGGGTGGTGTCCTGAAATAAATAGGCTATACTATTTTGTAAGTTTTTAGACGGGTCGTGCGCTGGCGGCGCCTGGTGAATGGCAGGTACGCCAAACGCGCAGCATCTATCGTCGCGCCTCGATGGCGCACGGCGCTGTCTTCGCAAGCGGCTTGGCGAGCTTACCTCGCAGGTCGCTTTTTGTTTGGTTCATTCCGTTTGATTCATTCAACTGTTCGCGGGGCTCTTTCGAACCACCATGATGTCCAACTGGTTGTTACCGGAAAACCTGGCTGACGTTTTGCCCGCCGAAGCGCGCCGCATCGAAGAGCTGCGGCGCGATCTGCTCGATCTGTACCGCGCCTATGGCTATGAGTTGGTAGCGCCGCCCCTGGCCGAGTATCTGGATTCCCTGCTCTCCGGCACCGGGCGCGACTTGAATCTGCGCACCTGCAAGCTGGTGGACCAGCTTTCGGGGCGCATGCTGGGCGTTCGCGCCGACATGACGCCGCAGGTATCGCGCATCGATTCCCACCTGCTCAACCGCGACGGGGTGACACGGTTGTGCTATTGCGGCTCCGTGCTGCATGCGCGGCCGGCGGGGTTGCTGGCCGAGCGCGAGCTTCTGCAGATAGGCGCCGAGCTGTTTGGCTACGCCGGGGTCGAAGCCGACATCGAAGTCATCCAGCTGGCCATTGAAAGTGTGCGGCGGGCGGGTATCGGGCGCGCGCGGCTCGACCTCAACCACCCGGGTGTCGTTCACGCCATCGTCAAGAACGATCCAGCGCTCGAGGGTTCGGAAGATGAGCTGTTCGGCTTGTTGTGCGCCAAAGATCTTCCGGGGTTGGTCGCCCTGGGCAAGCGCTTGCCCGGCATGCTTCCGATCAGCCTTCAGGCACTATGCGCGCTACCGTCCCTGTACGGCGATCAGGGGGTCATCGACGAGGCGTCGCGGGTCTTGCCGCCACTGCCGCCCCTACGCCGGGCGCTGGACGATTTGCGCACGCTCATTGCCGCGCTGCCGCACCACGAATTCGGCGTTGATCTGGCTGATCTGGGCAACGGTTACGGCTATCATTCGGGGGTGGTGTTTTCCGTTTACGCCCCCGGTTGGCACGATGCCCTCGTAAGGGGCGGACGCTATGATGGAATGGGCAAGGGGTTCGGACGCGCGCGCCCGGCCACGGGGTTCAGTCTCGATTTGCGTAAGTTATCGGCGGGGTTGCCGTCCGCAGGCGCGTCCCGGGCCATTCGCGCGCCGTGGGGCACGGCACCCGATCTGGTCGAAGCGGTGCGGGCGCTGCGCGACGCGGGGGAAGTCGTCGTTCAGGCGCTGCCGGGGCAAACGCAGCAAATGGATGAATTTCGCGTCGACCGTGAGTTGATCGCCGAAGACGGCCTGTGGAAAACGCGGATGATCGGGTAGGCTGGCCTGCTGGCAGATCGTCCTGTCTATAAACCCATTGGTTCGCGGTCGGGGCCAGTGCTTTTCGATGTGCGACATGAGCAAGAACATTGTAATTATCGGCACGCAGTGGGGTGACGAGGGCAAAGGGAAGATTGTTGACTGGTTGGCCGAATCGGCTCAGGGAGTCGTACGCTTCCAGGGTGGGCACAACGCCGGTCACACGCTGTGGGTCAATGGCAAGAAAACCATTCTGCGCCTCATTCCTTCGGGCATCATGCATCCGGACGTCATCTGCTATATCGGCAATGGCGTCGTGCTGTCACCCGCAGCGCTGCTCGATGAAATCGACGAGCTCGAGCGAGTGGGCCTCGATGTGCATTCGCGGCTGCAGATTTCTCCCGCATGCCCGCTGGTGCTGCCCTACCACGTGGCGCTTGACCGGGCGCGCGAGGCGCGCAAGGGGCCGGGCAAAATTGGAACCACTGGCCGCGGCATCGGCCCGGCCTACGAGGACAAAGTGGCGCGTCGCGCGCTGCGGGTACAGGATCTCTACGACCCGGCCATTTTCGACGAAAAGCTGGCCGAGGTTCTCGATTACCACAATTTCGTCCTGGTTCATTATTTCTCCGGCAAGCCATTGGCCGCCAGTGAAGTGCGCGATGCGGCAATGGCGCTCGCCCCGCGAATCGAACCC
Source organism: Candidimonas sp. (assembly GCA_004298545.1). Lineage (GTDB taxonomy): Bacteria > Pseudomonadota > Gammaproteobacteria > Burkholderiales > Burkholderiaceae_B > SCQX01. Next base: position 25,714 of record SCQX01000095.1, read on the forward strand.
ATGGTCGCCGATGTTTCGAACAATCTGCACCTCGCTCAGAAGGCCGGCCACAATCTTTTGTTCGAAGGCGCGCAAGGCGCGCTGCTCGATGTGGATCACGGTACGTATCCCTACGTCACCAGCAGCAACTGCGTGGCGGGGGCGGCGGCTGCCGGCGCGGGCCTTGGCCCCCAGTGCCTGCATTATGTGCTGGGTATAGCCAAAGCGTATACGACGCGGGTAGGCTCGGGGCCGTTTCCCACGGAACTTCTCGACGACACGGGAACGCGTCTGGCCACCGTCGGCAAGGAGTTCGGCTCGGTCACCGGCAGGCCGCGTCGCTGCGGCTGGTTCGATGGCGCGGCGATGAAGCGCTCCGTTGCCATCAACGGCATCACCGGCTTGTGCATCACCAAGCTGGACGTGCTCGATGGCGTCGAAGCGATCAAGATTGGAGTGGGCTACCGCTACAAGGGGCAGTTTCTCGACGTGTTGCCGTACGGCGCGCACGCGGTGGCCGAGGCCGAACCCGTACTCGAAGAGATGGCGGGCTGGGCGGAATCCACAGTTGGAATTACCGACTACGACAAGCTGCCCGGCAACGCGCGTCGTTATCTCGAGCGCATATCGAACATCTGCGAGGTGCCGATCGATATGGTGTCCACCGGCCCCGATCGCCTTGAAACCATTGTGCTGCATCATCCGTTCAATGGTTAGCGGCTCGCTTATGGCCCCTCCGATCAAGTTCTCGCGGCCGCCGCGTGAACCCATGCGACGGGGCGCGTCATCGCCGGCCGCGGGGCGCGACGCATGACGCTCCCCGCCAGTACCGACCGCGATCTGTGGGTCAGCTGGGATGCCTATCGCAGCCTGATCGAGCGATTGGCATTGAAAATTCACGAGTCCGGATGGCGGTTCGACAAGATTCTCTGCATTGCGCGGGGTGGCATGCGCGTCGGCGATGTGTTGTCCCGCATCTATGAAGTGCCACTCGGCATCCTTGCCACCAGCAGCTACCGCGAAGCGGCCGGCACCGTGCGGGGCGAGTTGGATATCGCGCGGTTCATCACGATTACCCGCGGCGCGTTGGAAGGGCGGGTGCTGCTCGTCGATGACATGGTGGATACGGGGCTGACGTTCAAGCGCGTGAACCAACACCTGGCGGAACAATTTCCGGCGGTGTCCGAAATACGCAGCGCCGTGTTGTGGCTGAAGGCGCGCGCCAGAGTCAACCCCGACTATTTCGTCGAAAGGCTTCCCACCAACCCCTGGATCCATCAGCCATTCGAAAACTACGACACGATTCGGCCGCACCAGCTCAAGGCGTGGATGAGCAAGGGAATCCAGGCCTGATATTGGACGGGCTGTTCGTGTTAGAATCGCCGATTGTCATTTACAATTGATTCACCTATAGTCTTTTTATTTCCGCTTTTTTGGCCTGACAAGGCTTTGGATACTACATGCCCATTGTTCGTCTTAAGGAAAACGAGCCCTTTGAGGCCGCGCTTCGCCGCTTTAAACGCACCATCGAGAAAAACGGTCTGCTGACCGAGCTGCGCTCGCGCGAATTCTACGAAAAGCCAACGGCCGAGCGCAAGCGCAAGCATGCGGCTGCCGTGAAGCGGCATTACAAGCGCATCCGCAGCCAACAATTGCCGCCGCGTCTGTATTGATCCCCGATGCCTTTGTTCAAGATTTACTCGCCCGGGTCGATATCAGTGATGTCGTCGGGCGTTATGTGCCGCTACGCAAGGCAGGGGCCAATCTGCTGGGCCTGTGCCCATTCCACAACGAGAAGACACCGTCGTTCACGGTAAGCCCCACCAAGCAGTTCTATCACTGCTTCGGGTGCGGTGCGCATGGCAGCGCCATCTCTTTCCTCATGGAGCACACGGGCGCCAGCTTCCCGGAAGCGGTGAAGGCGCTTGCCGCGACGGTTGGCATGGCCGTGCCGGAAGAATCGCGCAGCCCGCGACAGCAGGCCGCCGCGCGCGAACGCAAAGAACAAAAGTCCCACCATCGCCAGGTTCTGGAGCAGGCGCAGGCCTGTTTCGTGGGCAGGCTCAAGACGTCGCCATCGGCCATCGGCTATCTGAAGCGGCGCGGGATTTCCGGCCAAACCGCCGCCCGCTTCGGACTGGGGTGGGCAGGTACCGACAGGCACGGGCTTGCAGAGGTTTTTCCGAATTACGAAGATCCGGTTCTGGTGGAGTCGGGGTTGGTCATCGAATCCGACGATGGCCGCCGCTACGATCGGTTTCGTGAGCGGATCATGTTTCCGATTCACGATGGGCGTGGTGGATTGATCGGTTTTGGCGGTCGCGTCCTTGACAAGAGCGAGCCCAAGTATTTGAACTCTCCCGAAACCACGCTGTTTTCCAAGGGGCAGGAGCTCTACGGGCTATGGGAAGCGCGCGCGGCGATTCGCGCAAACGGGCATGTGCTGGTGGTCGAGGGCTATATGGACGTGGTCAGTCTGGCGCACTCGGGGGTGGAAAATGCGGTTGCAACGCTGGGGACCGCAACCACCGCGATGCATGTTCAGAAGCTTCTGCGCACCAGCGACCACATCGTTTTCAGTTTCGACGGTGATCAGGCGGGGCGCCGGGCGGCATGGCGCGCGTTGCAGCAGTGTCTGCCACTGCTGCGTGACGATGTATCGGTGCGCTTTCTGTTCCTGCCGGCGGAACACGATCCTGATTCGTATGTGCGCGCGTACGGGCAGGAGGCATTCCGGGCAACCGTGAATGAGGCGGTGCCCTTGTCGCGGTTCCTGCTGGATGAATTGGCGTCGCGTCACGCCATGGGGGAGGCGGAAGGCCGCGCTGCTTGCGTTCATGAGGCAAAGCCGCTGCTGGCGCAGCTGCCGTCGGGGGCTTTGCGCCTGCAGATCGAGCGCGAATTCGCCCGCCAGGTGCGGTTCACGCCGGAAGAATTGTCGGCGATGCTGGCCGACGACGCCGTCGGGGGCAGCCCGCCCGCCATGCCGGCATCATTGGATGACGGGCGTACGCAGCGGCCTCGCGGCACGGTTGGCGGTGGCGAAGCGCCGGTGGGCGGCCCGACCGCGTCGGCCGATTCACCCGGGGAGCCGCCGTTCGTCCAGTACGCGGGTCGTGCACGGCGGGTCGTCGCCACACGCAGGGTAACGCCCATGGCAAAGCGCCTGCTGCGCCTGCTGGCGGCGCACCCGGAACTGGCGGCGGCGCTGGGCGATCAACAGCTTGAAATCGTGTGCGGCAGCCCCCATCTGGTACTTGTGCGGGAGTTGATTGCGCTGATCAATGGCAGCGGCGCGCGCCATGTTGGTGCCTTGCTGCAGATCGTTGAGGCAGGCTCCGATCTGGCGACGGTGCTGTCGTCGCTGTCGGCAGAGCTTCTCGGGCAGGACGATTTGCCGGACCCCAACGCCGAATGGCGGGATGCGCTCGCACGCATCGAACTCGACGCCGTCAAGGAAGAGCAGTCGCGTTTGGTGGAAACCGGCCTGAACGATGCCGACGCGCGCCAGCGCTACCGCGAATTGACACGCCGAATCGCCCTGCTGACGAGCGCGCTGCCGCGCAGTTGATGTGGCGACCGGCGGGCTGGCTTGTCGGCCCGCCAGCCGGTCGTGGCGTGAAAAGCGCCGCGAGACGATGGTGGAAGTGCGTGGGTGCCGGGGTCGAAATGCTTCGCATGCGGTAAAATGAAACGTTTCGGCTGATACCGGCCTGTGATGAACGATTTGTTGCTCAAGGGCGCCCGCCGGTTATCGTACCGTCGGGTGCTCTTGAGCCTATGGGAGCAATTATGACCCAAGCCACTGGTAAAACCGCGAAGACAGCAAACGCCGATAGCAACGACAAGAAGAAAGCTGCGGCGGTGCTGCCGGCGGCCGACAAGCCCGAGAGCAAGGCCGCTGAATCGAAAACCGGCAAGGTCGCCACGAAGAAGGGCACCCGCAAGTCGAAGAGCGCTGGTGCCGACGTCAAAAAAGCAGTCAAGGGAGCCGCCAAGGCGGCATCCCGTCCTGTGCCCAGCGGTCGCCGCCCCGGCCGTCCGGCCAAGGGCGCTGGCCGTGACGCCGCAAATTTCAGTGACGACGACGTCGACCCTGAAATCATTCCCGAACTCAAGCCGTTGCCCAAGCGCGGCGGCAAGCGCGGCAAAGCGGACAAAGACATCCCCGCACGCAGCCAGATGACGCCCGAAGAGCAGGAAGCGCGCCGCAACCGCCTGAAAGTGCTGATCAAGCTGGGCAAGGAGCGGGGCTACCTGACTTACGGCGAGATCAACGATCATCTTCCCGACGACCTGGTCGACGCGGAGGCGATCGACGGCATCATCAGCACTTTCAGCGATATGGGAATCGCGGTGTACGATCAGGCGCCTGACGCCGAAACGCTGCTCATGAGCGACAACGCGCCCGTGGCCGGCAACGACGACGACGTCGAGGATGAGGCCGAGGCGGCACTCACCACGGTCGATTCCGATTTTGGCCGCACCACCGATCCGGTGCGCATGTACATGCGCGAGATGGGCACGGTCGAGCTTCTTACGCGTGAGGGCGAAATAGAAATCGCCAAGCGGATCGAAGACGGGCTCAAGCACATGGTCATGGCCATCGCCGCCTGCCCGACCACCATCAACGAGATACTCGCGCACATTCAGCGCGTGCGCGATGGCGCCGCCCAGATCGATGAAATCGTCGACGGCCTGGTCGACGAGGAAGGCGAAGAGTACGCCGGCGCGGGCGTTTCCACCGACGACGAAAATGACGAAGGTCCGGCCGGCGGAATGAGCAGCAAGCAGCTCGAGAATCTGCGGGTCGGTTCGCTCAAGAAGTTCGACATCATCGCGCAGTGGTTCGAAAAAATGCGCAGGGCCTTTGAAACCGAAGGGTATTGTTCCGACGCGTATGTGCAGGCGCAGCAGGCCATTCTCGACGAGCTCATGGGCATACGCTTCACGGCGAAGATGGTCGAGCGCCTTGCCGACACCTTGCGCGCCCAGGTTGCGGAGGTGCGCAAGCTCGAGCGCGCGGCGCTGCGCATCTGCGTCGATCGCGCCGATATGCCGCGGGCCTACTTCATCAAAGTGTTCCCCGGCAATGAAACCAATCTGGGCTGGGTGCTCGAGGAGGTTGTCGCGGGGCACCCGTATTCCGCAACGCTGGAGCGGCACGTGCCGGCGGTACAGGAAATTCAGCAGAAACTCATCGATCTGCAGACCAGCGTCGTGCTGCCGCTGAAAGATCTGAAAGACGTGAACAAACGAATGGCCACGGGCGAGGCGAAGGCGCGCAAGGCCAAACGCGAAATGACCGAGGCCAATTTGCGCCTGGTCATTTCAATTGCCAAGAAGTACACCAACCGCGGGTTGCAGTTCCTCGACCTCATCCAAGAGGGCAACATCGGCTTGATGAAAGCGGTCGATAAATTCGAGTATCGGCGTGGCTACAAGTTTTCGACGTACGCCACGTGGTGGATCCGTCAGGCGATCACGCGCTCCATCGCCGACCAGGCGCGCACCATTCGCATCCCGGTCCACATGATCGAGACCATCAACAAGATGAACCGCATCAACCGGCAGATTTTGCAGGAGACTGGAAGCGAACCCGATCCCGCGACGCTGGCGCAGAAGATGGACATGCCGGAAGACAAAGTGCGCAAGATTCTGAAAATCGCCAAGGAACCGATCTCCATGGAAACGCCAATTGGCGACGACGACGATTCGCATCTTGGTGATTTCATCGAGGATCTGGGCACGGTGTCGCCGTCGGAGTCCGCGCTGCATGGCTCCATGCGCGATGTGGTCAAGGAAGTCCTCGATTCCCTGACGCCGCGCGAAGCCAAAGTTCTGCGCATGCGTTTCGGGGTTGAAATGAGCACCGACCAGACGCTGGAAGAGGTCGGCAAGCAGTTCGACGTTACGCGCGAACGAATCCGTCAAATAGAGGCGAAGGCGTTGCGCAAGCTGCGCCACCCAAGCCGGGCCGACAAGCTCAAGAGTTTTCTCGAAGGGCAATGAGGGCGTCGGTCCGACGCAACGCGCCCGTGGCCGAAGAACCAGCGGTGGGCGCGGTGCCGGGGGCCGTTTCATCATGATTTTTTCGCCCGGGCCCGCGATCACCCCTGAAGGAGATCGGTGTCTCATAGTGCGGTACGGGTCGCGGCTCGACGCGGAGATCTCGGCGCGGTGCCTGGCGACGACACGTGTGATCGAACGGGCGCGGCTGCCTGGTGTGCTCGACGTCGTGCCATCGTTTGCGACGGTGGCCGTGCATTATCAACCGTCGTCTGTCTCGGACACGCCTTATCGAACCTTGCGCGCGGCTGTTGCCGCGCTACTGGAATCGCGGCCATTCGTGTCGGTTGCCGCCGCGCACACGGTTCGTGTGCCGGTCTGCTATGACGATGCGTTCGCCATGGACATGGCTTACGTGGCCAGCGCCTCGGGCCTGACGCGGCGGCAGATCATCGACTTGCACACGTCGGACCGGGTTACGGTGTTTGCGCTGGGGTTTGCTCCCGGACTGCCTTATATCGGCGTGCATGACGAGCGCTTCGATTTGCCGCGTCGCGCGACACCGCGCACGGTCGTACCGGCCGGCTCGGTGGCGATCGCCAACCGGCAAAGCGTCATCTACCCCAATGCGGGTCCCGGCGGATGGCATGTCATCGGCGCGGTTCCCGTGCCACTGTTCGATCCCGACAAGGCGCCCCACACCCTTCTCGCGCCGGGCGACGCGGTGCGGTTCGTGGCGGTAACCCGCAGGAAATTCGACGCGCTGCGTGAGGAGGTCCGTGGGCATTGAAGTCATCAAGGCGGGGGCACTATCGCTGTTTCAAGACGGCGGGCGCCATGGCTTTCAGAAATTGGGCGTTCCCGTCTGTGGTCCGATGGATGAAGGGGCGCATCGACTTGCCAATCTTTTGGTTGGCAACGGCGAAGATACGGCGACGCTGGAAATCACGCTGATCGGACCAACGCTGCGCTTCACCGTGCCGGTGTGCATGGCGTTGACTGGCGCGGATCTCGGCGCGCGCCTCGACGATCGGCCTCTGGCGCTCAAGCGCCCGCTGGTGGCGCGGCCCGGGCAAGTCTTGCGCTTTGCGGGCGGCCCGGCGGGCATGCGCGCCTACCTCGCGGTCCACGGTGGGTTCGATCTCACCCCCGTCCTGGGCAGTTGCAGTACCTATCTTAGGGGCGGGTTGGGCGGTCTGGGCGGCCGCGCGCTGCGGCGGGGCGATCACGTCGAACCGAAGGTACCCTTGCCGTCCGATCCGCGGTTCCTCCGCGAGGTCGAGCGCCAGTTCTGGAATATCGAGCTGTACCTGCCGGCGCGGCTCGGGCTGATCGCACGCGACACGCTAAGGGTCGTGAAGGGGCCGCACTGGCCATTGTTCTCCGGGAATTCCATCCGCGACTTCCTGACCGCCGATTTCCGCATATTGCCCGAATCCGATCGCATGGGGTATCGTATTTCGGGGCCGCGCCTCGCGGTCGAGGAAGCGGCGCAGATCCTGTCGGAGGCGACGGCCTTCGGCGCCATACAGGTGCCCCGGGGCGGTGACCCGATCGTGCTCATGGCAGACCGCCAGACGATGGGAGGCTATCCCAAGATCGCCCATGTCGCCGCCGTCGACCTGCCAGCGCTGGCACAGCGCCGCCCCGGCGAGTTCGTGCATTTTGAACTGGTGCCGCTGGAACGGGCGCAGGCGCTCGACGGCATGCGCGATGCCGCCTTTGCCGAGTTGCGCGCGCGCCTGGCGGTTGTGGGCGATATTCTTTCAAGGGGAGTGTCATGACACTATCCATCGACTTGAATTGCGACATGGGAGAGAGCTACGGCGTGTGGAAATTGGGTCACGACGAGGCCGTGCTGCCGTTCGTCACTTCCGCCAATATCGCTTGCGGTTTTCATGCGGGCGATCCCGCCACCATGCGCAAGACGATTCATGCGGCGATAGAGCACCAGGTGGCTCTGGGCGCGCATCCGGGGCTGCCCGACCTGGTTGGGTTTGGGCGCCGCGACATGAACATCACGCCACAGAATGCCTACGACATCGCGGTGGTCCAGGTGGGCGCGTTGGCGGGCGTCGCGGCGAGTCAGGGCGCGCGCCTCAATCACGTCAAGGCGCATGGGTCGCTCTACAACATGGCGGCCCGCGACAAAGAACTTGCGCACGCCCTGGCGCAGGCGGTGCATGACGTCGATCGCGATCTGATCTTCTACGGCCTGGCGTCCAGCGTTCTGGTGCGGGCCGCCGAGGAAGTGGGGCTGCGCGTCGCGCAGGAGGTGTTCGCCGATCGCACCTATCAGAGCGATGGTTCGTTGACACCGCGCTCGCGCCCCGAGGCGATGATCGTCGACTCGCAGGTATCCATCGATCAGGTACTGCGCATGGTGTGCGAGGGCAAAGTGCGCTCGGTGCAGGGCAGCGACGTGAGCGTGCGGGCCGATACCCTGTGTATACACGGCGATCAGCCGGGAGCGGTCCTGTTCGCCAAGGCGATTCGCGCCGCCCTGCAGGTGGAAGGCATCGAGGTACGAGCCGTTGGCGAAGCGTGACTCGCGCCTT
>SCQX01000096.1 GCA_004298545.1 Candidimonas sp.
CTCCGGCGGCAAGGAACTGACAGTGACCTATTCCCACGGGAAAACGTTGAAGATCGACGTGCCTGCGGGCGCGCCCGTCGTTCGGTTCGTGCCGGCATCGCAGACCGTCCTTGCGTCGGGCGGCAAGTCGTTCGTCATTGCGGATCAAGCGAGTGGCGGTCAGCTGGAGGCGGCTACGGTGGCCGTGGGCAAAGACGGGCTCATGCCACCGATGTGAGCGTACGAGCGGCGCGCCGGTCAAAACCCTACGAACGCGCGAATCGCAGCCAGGAAGCCGTCGGGATCCTGCAGCTGCGGAACGTGCGCGCACCCCGGCAAGACACGCAGACGCGCATCCGGCAACGCGGCGGCAAGTTCGCGCGCCATGGCGGGCGGCGTTGCTTCATCATCGTCGCCAACCATCACCATGACCGGTACGCCCACCTTGCGCAGGTCGGCCCGCAAATCCAGTGTCGCCAGCGCGTTGCAGGCATCATCGAAGGTATCCGGCGAGATGGCGAGGAAGCAGGCGCGGCGCCGGGCCATGAGTTGCGGATGACCCTCGCGGAACTGCGCCGAGAACAGCCGCGCCATGGCGGTATCGGCCACTGCCTGCAAGCCTCGCGCGCGCGCCCCGGCGGCCATTTGCCGAAACGCCGCCCGTCCGGAATCTGAAAACGCCGCGCCGCAACCCGCCAGTACGAGCTTCCCGACAAGGTGCGGATGTCGAATGGCAAGCACGGTGGCGAGAAACGCGCCGTAGCCATTCCCAATGACAACAGGCCGCGCCGCGAGCCCACCGGCATCGAGCGCAAGCGCCAGATGATCGGCCACCACATCAAGCCCCCCGCGGACCACATCCGAAGCGCCAAACCCGGGTAGGCTCACGAGCACGACCCGGTGCGCCTCGGCCAGCGACGCGAACACCGGGTCAAAACTGGACTGATCGGTCAGCAGCGAGTGGAGAAGGACGATTTCCGGACCACGCCCCGCAACCGTCGCGCGCAACTGCTTGCCATTCACGGGAATGACGATCTCAGCGGGTGCGGAAGCCTGCGCGGATAGTGGCTGTTCCATCGAGGCACTCTCTTCTTAATGTGAAAGACACGGGCGTTTACCACCAGGGGGAATGCGAGAGACGCGGGATCCCACCACCGGGGGCGGCGACCCCGCCACCCCCGTCCGCGGTGATCCGCAGGTTCAGTTCAGCCGCGGCTGATCGCCCGTTGCGGTGTACCAGTCGAAGGGCGCATTGTTGAGCCGTACCATGACGCTCTTGGTTTCGAAGTACTGATCGAACGACTCGGTGCCACATTCGCGGCCCACGCCAGAGGCCTTCACACCGCCCCAAGGCGAGGCCGGGTCGAGGCGGTGATGGTCGTTGACCCACACGATGCCGCAGCGCAACTGGCCGGCAACGCGATGCGCGCGCGTGATGTCGTTGGTGCGGATGGCGCCGGCAAGCCCGAATGGGGAGTCGTTCGCCAGCGCAAGCCCCTCTTCCTCGGTGGAAAAGCGCGTAACGGACACGAACGGGCCGAATACCTCTTCCTGGAAGATGCGCATGCGCGCCGTCACATCGGCAAACACCGTGGGCTCGACATAAAACCCGTCTTTGAGCGCCGGGTCGGCGGGTATGCCCCCGCCCGCCACCAGGCGCGCCTTGTCTTCCTCCAAGCCGATCTTCACGTACTTCAATACGCGCTGCCGCTGGCGGGCGGACACCACCGGGCCCAGTTGCACCGCCGGGTCGGCTGGATTGCCGATGCGAATGGAATCGGCCTTGCGGGCGAGCTTTTCCACGAACTCGTCGTATACCTTCTCCTGGACGATGTGGCGGCTGCCGCAAATGCAGGTTTGGCCCGCGCCGATGAACGCCGCGAATGCCGCGTAGTTGACTGCCTGATCCACATCGAAATCATCGAACACCAATACGGGCGTCTTGCCGCCCAGCTCGAGCGTTTGATGCACGAGATTGCCGCCCGCCAGCGCCCCTGTGATTTGGCCGGCCTCGGTGCCGCCAGTGAGAACCCATTTGGCAAGGCCGGGGTGCGCCGCGAGCGCGCGACCGGTGGTTGGCCCCAGGCCGGTGACGATATTGAAAACCCCTGGCGGCAATCCGGCCTCTACGAACAACGCCGCCAGCTTCAGCGTGGTGAGCGGCGTGTATTCCGACGGCTTGACCACCGTAGTGCACCCGGAGGCCAAAGTGGGCGCCAACCCCTTGATCAGAATCATCAGCGGATGATTGAACGGTGTGGAATTGCCCACCACCCCCACCGGCGTGCGTATCGTGTAGTTGAGGTACTCCCCATCAACCGGGATGACGGCGTCCCGCCGGGCGATGGCCAAGCCGGCGTTGTAGCGCAGGAAGTCGGGAAGCCGCGACACCTGGGCACGCGTTTCGGCGATGGGGCGGCCATTATTCAAGGTTTCGAGATGGTAGATTTCCTCGATGTTTCGCTCGAACACATCGGCCAGTTTGTTGATCAGCCTGGCGCGCGTGCGATTGGACATGGCGCGCCACGCGGGGTTTTGAAACGCCGCCTGCGCACTGGCCACCGCGCGGTTCACATCCTCGTCCGAGGCATGCGCGGTTTGCGCCAGCAGTTCGCCCGTTGCCGGGTTGACGACGTCGAGCAAGTCGGCGCGCGATGCGGGCACCTCGTGCCCATCGATGAACAGTCCATGGACGGGAACCGCCGAAGCAAGAACCCGGGTATTAGCAGTTGCCATTTGCGCCTCTGTTTCAATGAAGAAAATCAGCCTACGATCACCATGCGCGACATCGCCACATTCACACGCCGGGCGGCCGCTTTGACATGACGTTCCACCAGCCGCTGGGCCTGGCCCACGCGGCGAGCCTGCAGCGCGTCGATGATGGCGCAATGCTCGGCCACGAGGGGCTTGGCGTCACCGCGCTTGACACTGCTCAAGCTCACGAGAACCGCCCGTTCCATCTGCCCCATCAGGTCGTCCATCAGATCGCGCATGCGCGCATTGCTTCCCAGTTCGGCCAGCTTCTGATGAAACGCCTGGTTATAGGCAACGAAGCCACCCGGCCACACTTCCTTGCTGAAAACCCTGTAGTCGTCCAGGGTTGCAAGCTCGGCATCGGTACAGCGGGTGACGATGCGCTCCACGCAGGCGCGTTCCATGGCGGCGCGCAGATGAAACATGTCTTGCACGTCGGACTGGGAGATGGGAGCCACCCGATAGCCCTGGCGCGGCAACGTGACGACCAGATTCTCGCGTTCCAACCGCATCAATGCATCGCGCACCGGCGACTTGCTGACCTTGAAACGCGCCGCAACCTCCGCAGCCCCGATCTCGGTACCCGGGGCCAGTTCGCACGCAAGGATCTTGCCGCGTAGATGACTATAAATGGACTCCCGCAGCAGGGAATTCCCCTGCGCGTCTTCTGTTCGATCAATGGGGCTCATCAGTCTATGTGAGATATTCCGGTTGACAGAAGTATACCTTGTGACATTTCATCAATCAATACAAATCAATATTTATTGTATGTAATGCGTTGTTATATAACATGTTTTATATTTTGTGATGTATTACGATTGACTATTCATCACATCGTAATATATCATTACTAAAACGATAAGAGTTCATACGACACGCATACGGAGACAACCCATGCCTGGCAATTTCACACGGCGCCATTTCCTCACGCTGATGCTCGCCGCCGCGTACGCCAACGGCGCGCACGCAGCCGACGACAGCAGCCCGATACGCCTCGGATTCCTGACCATCCACTCCGGCGCGCTGGCGGCCGGGGGCCGCCAGATGGAAGAAGGCCTGCGTGTTTTCCTGCAAGAGCGGCACAACGCCATCGCCGGACGGCAGGTCAAGCTGTTCGTGGCCGATACGGCTGGCCAACCCGCCGTCACGAAGAGCAAAACACAGGAACTGGTAGAGAAAGACGGGGTTCAGGTGATCATCGGCCCCCTGGCGGCATTCGAGGCATTGGCCATCAACGACTACATCGAGAAAAAACAGATTCCAATCATTTCTCCCTCGGCGGCCGCCGAAGATCTCACGCAACGCAAGCGCAACCCGTGGTTCGTGCGCGCGGTGGGAAGCTCGGCGCAACCCATGCAGCCGCTCGGCGACTATGCGGCCAAAGACCTCCATTACAAAAAAGTGGCCACCATCGCCGACGATTTCGCGTACGGCTACGAGAGTATTGCCGGCTTTCAACGCACGTTCGAGCAGAACGGCGGAGAAGTCGTGCAGAAACTGTGGGCGCCTTTGAATGTCGCCGACTACGGCACCTATATCAGCGAAATCGACCCCAAGGTGGATGCGGTCCTCATCGGGTTTGCCGGCAGCAACAGCGTGCGCTTTCTCAAGCAGTATGCCGCCTACGGCATGAAGGGGAAGATACCCGTGATCGCCGGCATGATCGCCACCGACGAGGGCATCCTGAAGAAAATGGGCAACGAGGCAGTGGGCATCATCTCGGCCGGCTGGTACGCCGCCACGATAGACAACCCCGCCAACAAACGTTTCGTCAAGGAAATGAATGCCGAATACAAGGAAGATCCGGGCTACTACTCGGTAGGAGCCTACGGCGCCTGCCTGATGCTGGAGCAAGCGCTGAAATCCGTCCACGGCAACATCGAGGACAAAAACGCTTTCATGAACGCCCTGCGTCACGTTCACGTCGCCGACGACCCGCGCGGCGACATCAAACTCGACAGCTACGGCAATCCCATCATGAACGTCTACATCCGCAAGGTCGAGCGTCAAAACGGCAAGCTGGTGAACGCCATCATCAAGACCTACCCGGCCGTGAGCCAGTTCTGGACGTACGACCCGGCCAAATTCCTCGCGCACCCGGTTTACTCCCGCGACTATCCGCCCGCCAAGTTCCTGGAGAAATAAAAGCCGGCCAAGGGGTCGAACATGTCGTTCTGGCTCATTCAAAGCATGAACAGCCTGGCGCTTGGGGGCATTCTGTTCACGCTGGCCGCCGGTTTTTCGCTCATTTTCGGGCTGATGCGCATTGCCAACCTGGCGCACGGCGCGTATTTCATGCTGGGCGCCTACGTTGGCTACACCGTGCTCGCCACCAGTCAGAACTTTCTCCTTGCCATGCTGGCCGGGTGCGCGGCCATTGCGCTGCTGGGCGGCGTCACCGAACGCTTCATTCTGCGGCGTCTCATCAACGACAGCCTCGCGCAGGTCCTGGCCACGCTGGGCATGGCATTCGTCATCGCGGACGCGTGCCTGTGGCTATGGGGTGGGGACCCCCAGCCGGTGTCACCACCCGACATACTCTCGGGGGCGGTGCGTCTGTTCGGGTTCGGATTCCCCCTCTACCGCATCGCGGTGCTGGGGTTCAGCATCCTGCTTGCGGCAAGCCTGTGGGTGCTGCTGGAGCGCACCCGCCTGGGCATGATGATTCGCGCCAGCGTCGACGACCGCCAGATGGCGCGCGGCATCGGCATCCCCTCGTCACGTCTGTTCAGCATCGTTTTCTGCCTTGGCGCGGGCCTCGCGGGTATCGGCGGGGTGATCGCCTCGCCCATCCTTTCGATCTATCCCGGCATGGACATGGACATGCTGCCCCTGGCGCTGGTCGTCGTGATACTGGGAGGGGTGGACAGCGTCGTGGGGGCCTTCGTCGGCAGTTTCGCCATCGGGTTCATCTACAGCTTCGGGCAGGTGCTGTTCCCGAACCTGGCCTACGTCATTCTTTTTCTCCCGATGGTCGTGATCCTGGCCATTCGGCCCCGCGGCCTCTTCGGCCGCACTGCGGCATGATATGAAGCGCGCCGCCTACTGCGTACTGTTGCTGGCCATGCTGAGTCTGCCATGGTGGCTGCGCGACGAGTACTACATCAATCTGGCAAGCCAGATTCTGATCGCCGCGCTGTTTGCGATCAGCCTGAATCTGAAGGTGGGATACGCCGGGCTCATTTCCCTGGGGCATGCGGGCTACCTGGGAATGGCCGCCTACACCAGCGGATGGCTGGTGCTCAATCTGCACTGGGGACACCTGCCCGCGGCACTGTGCGCCCTGGGCGCCACAACGGCCATGGCCGCCGTGTTCGGCCTGATCGCGCTACGCGCCAGCGGGCTGGGCTTCCTCATGATCACCCTGGCGCTGGGGCAGATTCTGTGGGGCATCGCCTTTCGCTGGGCAAGCGTCACCGGGGGCGACAACGGCCTCACGGGCATCACCCGACCGCACCCATTCGGCCTCGATCTTTCCCACGCCCCCGCCTTTTATTACTTCACGCTTGCCGTCTTCCTGCTGATCTGGATTCTGGTGGCGGTGTGGGTGAATTCACCGTTCGGCGCAAGCATCAAGGGCACGCGCGATCAGCCCCGGCGCATGAGCGCGCTGGGCTACAACGTGTGGCTGATACGGTGGACGACGTTCGTCGTGAGCGGTTTCTTCGCCGCCGCCGCTGGCCTGATGTTCGTCTACTACCAGCAGTTCATCAGCCCCGAAAGCCTGTCACTCACCAACTCCGCCGAAATGCTGCTGATGGTCATCGCCGGCGGGGCGGGATCGCTATTCGGGCCGGTAGCGGGCGCCGTGCTGGTCGTGCTGCTCAAGAGCGTGGCAAGCACGTACGTGCACCGCTGGATCATGCTGCTCGGATTCTCGTTTCTGATCATCGTGCTGTTCGTCCCCGGCGGCATCGTGCCGGGGCTGGCGCGGCTGACGCGCTCGTTGCGGCGATCGGAACCGCCACCGTCATCCCGACCGCCAGGCACGAAAGCCGCGCGGCGCACCGCAAAGGAGGCGCCATGACGGCGGCGCTCAGCGTACAGGGGTTGTGCAAATCCTACGGCGGCCTGCGAGTGACACACGCGGTGAGCATGGAAATTCAACCGGGTGAACGCCATTTGCTGATCGGCCCGAACGGCGCCGGCAAAACGACGCTGTTCAACCTGATCGCCGGCGACATAGCCGCCGATGCGGGGGAAATAAGGCTGATGGGGCAAGACGTCACACGCGATACCACAGCCTCTCGCGCACAGGCCGGCCTGGCGCGCACCTATCAGATCGTCACCCTGTTCGAGCGCGACACGCTGCTGCATAACGTAACGCTGGCGCTCATGGCGCGCCTGCCGTTGCGCTGGCGGCACTGGGGAACACTGGGCCGCCAAACCGCGGTGACGCACGATGCGCTGCACGCTCTGGAGATCGCGGGCCTGGCGGGAAAGGCCGACATCCCCGCCGGCCAGACATCGTACGGTGAGAAAAAACGCCTCGAGATCGCCATGGCGCTATCGCAACGGCCCAAAGTACTGCTCCTCGACGAACCGTTCGCGGGCCTCTCTGCCGAAGAGCGCACCACTATCTACACGCTGCTGATTTCCATCGACCGCACCGTGACCATCATCATGATCGAGCACGACATGAGCGTGGCCCTATCGTTTGCCGACCGCATCACGCTGCTCCACTACGGCGAGGTAATCATGGCCGGCACCCGGCAGGAAGTCGTCGATGATCCCCGCACGCGGGAGCTTTATCTTGGAAGCTGACCTGCTGGAACTCGACGGCGTCAACGCCTACTATGGCGACAGCCATGTGCTTCACGACGTATCGCTGCGCCTGACGGCCGGGCATTTGCTGGCGCTCCTTGGTCGCAATGGCGCAGGCAAAACCACATGTATCAGCACCATCATCGGATTTCTGCGCGCGCGGGGGGGTCGCATACGGTTCGACGGCCACGAAATCCAGGCCGCGACGCCTGAATCCATCTGCCGCATGGGAATCGGGCTCGTTCCACAAGGGCGTCGCGTATTCGGCAGCCTTACCGTCAGAGAGAATATGGAAGTCGCGGCCGCCCGGCAGGCGCGGGGGCGACGCTGGTCGCGCAACGATATCTATGCCATATTTCCGCGCCTGCTGGAGCGCCAGAACCACTTGGCGCGCAACCTCTCGGGCGGCGAACAGCAGATGCTCGCCATCGGTCGCGCGCTCATGACGGCCCCCCGAATGCTCTTGCTGGACGAACCGTCCGAGGGCCTCGCCCCCCAAATCGTGCGCGAGGTCGGACGCGTGCTGGCAACGCTCAAGGCAGAGATGTCCATCCTCCTCGTCGAGCAGAACCTGGGCCTGGCGCTCAGCCTGGCCGACGACGTCTCGCTGTTGAGTACCGGCCGCATCGTGTTCTCGGGCAGCACAGACGAATTTCGATGCCGGCAAGGCCAACTGCAGGGGCACTTGGGGGTCGGCTGACGCCCGCTCATTCGACAGCCCGGATGCGATGCCGGCGGCCGCTACAACCGCACGCCCAGCATCGTACGCAAATGCTGCCGCCCGCGTTCGGTCACGCGCACCGCCCGACCGCGCGGGGCGCGACGAAGCCAGTCGGCCTCGAACAGACGCGCGGTCAGCGCATCGCCAAGCGCGCCGCCCAGGTGCGGAACGCGTTCGCTCCAGTCGATGCAGCGACGCGCGAACGACCGCCGCATTTTTTCAAGCGCTTGAAGATCCACACCCAAGTCCGCAAACCAGAGCCGACCGCCACGGGTGACGCGATACGCGTCGCCCTCGAGCCTGAGAAACCCCGACTCGCACAAGCCGCCCACGAGCGCCACGCCCATGCGGCCGGCCAGGTGGCCATAGCATGTACGCCCTTCGCGCAGTGGATCGACCTGCGCGTGATCGTGGCGATCCCGCATCCTGGCCGGTGGCGCAAGAACCATCATGTGTTCGATGATTTGCGCGACGTCTTGATTGGCAATCGCGTAGTAACGATGGCGACCGCAGCGTTCAACCTTCAACAGGCCGCCGGCGACCATCTTCGCCAGATGCGCGCTTGCCGTTTGCGGCGACACATACGCACGCCACGCCAGCTCGCTAGCCGGTAGCGCACGGCCGTCGGCAAGCGCTTGCAGCATCGCGGTTCTGGCCGGAACTCCGACCAGAGCCCCGATGGTCGAAATATCGGGTTCTGCGTTCATATTTCGATGTTAACCGAAACATCCCCGTCTTGGAAGGCGTTACTATCGCCGCGAGGATGCATCGGAACCACGGAAACGACTGTCGTGAAAAATGGCGCGCATGCCCCCAGCCTGACCCTCGCGGCAATGAGCCTTGGTTACGGCGTCGTCCAGCTCGACGTCACCATCGTCAACACGAGCATCGGCGCCATCGGCGAGTCGCTGGGCGGCAGCGTGTCGGATCTGCAATGGATCGTCACGGCTTACACGATCGCCTTTGCCGCGTTGATATTGACGGGCGGTGCACTGGGTGACCGCCTGGGAGCCAAGCGCATGTTCCTGGCGGGCTTTGCCACTTTCACAGTGGCCTCACTGGCCTGCGCGTTGGCGCCGAACACCATCGTTCTCATCATCGCCCGCGGAATCGAGGGCCTGGGCGCGGCAATCCTGGTGCCCAATTCGCTGGCGCTGCTCAACCATACCTATTCGGGCGAGAAGAGCCGGGGGCAAGCCATCGCGATATGGGCGGCGGGCGCAAGCTTCGGTCTGACCGCGGGCCCGCTGGTAGGTGGCGGACTGATTGCGGCATTCGGGTGGCGCAGCATTTTTCTCGTCAACCTGCCACTGGGTGCCGCCGGCTTGTTGCTTACCTGGCGCCACGCGAAAGAAACGACGCGGTCCCCCGAACGCAGCCTCGATCTGCCGGCGCAAGCCGCCGCCGTCGCTGCGCTCGGCTGCCTGGCCGCAGCGCTCATCGGCGGGGGGCACGCCGGCTGGACGGAACCGCTAGTCATGGGCGGCTTCACGGCGTTCGCGGGACTGACGGCGCTGTTCGTCATTCGCGAGCGGCGCACTGGCCAACCCATGCTGCCCCTGGCTCTCTTTCGCCGCCGATTGTTTTCGCTGACGACGGTGGTCGGCCTGCTCGTCAACATTGCGTTCTACGGCTTCATATTCGTGCTCAGCCTGTACTACCAGCGCGTCAACCAGCTGTCCGCGCTCGCCACCGGCCTCGCATTCGTTCCCATGATGGGCGCGGTTCTGGTGGCCAACATCTTCGCGGCAACGCTGTCCGAGCGGCTTGGAACGCGCCACGCCATTGCCATCGCCGCCACGATATCCGCCGCGGGATGCGGCGCGCTTCTCGGCATACAGCAAGGCAGCGGCTACTGGACGATGTGCGCGCAGCTTATCGCGCTTGGCGCGGGCCTGGGGTTGCTAGTGCCACCGCTGACCTCGGCGCAACTGGGAAGCGTGAAAAAATCCCAGTCGGGCGTCGCCGCGGGTGTCCTGAATTCCGCCCGCCAGACCGGCAGCGTGCTGGGCGTTGCCCTGTTCGGCTCTCTGGTGACACGCAACTTCGTCGCGGGCCTGCACACATCCCTGGTGATTGCCACCTGCCTCTTCGCCGCGAGCGCCGCGGCGATCTTGCTCGGCGCGCCGAAATGGCGGGGGCTGTACGGCAACAACGGAACCCGTTAAATTACCTCGGGCGTTAAAGTGGTTATTGACCGCCAAATGGCAGCCAACCCCCCAAGGTGAGGTAGTTACTCTCGCAACGCAGTCGCGCCACAAGGAGGACCCACTATGTGCCAGAGTTGCTCACAGGACCCCCCACCCGGTGATGCGCCAGTATCCGCGTCCAGGCGTTCCGCGCTTGGCGCATTCGCGGCCGCCGCGCTGCTTGGCCTCTCAAGCATATCGCCGCCAGTGCGCGCCAAGGCGCCGCCGAAACCCGGCAACGTGCTCACGCCCGAAGAAGCCCTCAAACGCCTGATGCGCGGCAACACGCGTTACGTGTCGGGCCACACTCAAGCCAGAAACTTCGCGGCCACGCGCACGGCACTCGCCGCTGGACAGAACCCCTACGCATGCATACTGTCGTGCGCCGATTCGCGGGTAGGTCCCGAATTCTGCTTCGATGAAGAGCGTGGCGATCTGTTCGTCACGCGCGTCGCGGGCAATTACGTGACGAACGATATCCTTGCAAGCCTGGAATACGGCGTAGCCGTGCTCAAGGCGCCACTCATCATGGTGCTGGGGCATTCGCGCTGCGGCGCGCTGGACGCGGCCGTCAAGTCGTGGGAAAGACATGCCGAATTTCCCGGTCACATCCAGACGATCGTCACCGCATTGCTCCCCGCGGTTCGCGCCGCCGCAGCAAGCAGGCACACCGGCACGCTGCTCAACGCGGCCACACACGAGAACGTCCGCCAGAATGTCGCGTCCCTGCGGTCCGCCACGCCCATCCTCAGACGAGCCACGCAGTCCGGCACGTTGAAAGTGGTCGGCGGGTTCTACGATCTGGAATCGGGAAAAGTGAGCCTCGTCGCGTAAAAGGCTCCACAACCGCCCCGCGCCGGATGTATCGTACCCACATTCACCCTCCCGACCCGAAGAATTCCGTCCCATGAAACCTTTTTTCCCAGCCACCTCCCGCGCCCTGGGCGTACTGTTGCTGACAAGCCTGTGGGCCGTGCCTGGCTTGGCCGTCTCGCAGACATCGCCAGCCGCGCCGGCCTCCGCCCTGGAAGCCACCGCGCCGTCGCCTGCGCACGCGCCCACCGCCACCCCGAATCAGGGGTTATGGCAACTGCTGGAAATGAACCCCTACATTCCCGAAGGCGCAAGCACTGCC
>SCQX01000097.1 GCA_004298545.1 Candidimonas sp.
CCCGCGACATGGCCGCGACTTCCGGCCGTATCGACAAGCTGCAGGATGAGGTGGGTGGCATGCTGGTGCTGCCGCAGGCAAAGGAAATCTATCAGCAAATACTTGCGGCCAGGAAGACGTACACCAGCCAGCGCAAGGCCGCCCTGGCCGCGCGGGCCGCGGATGACATCGTTACCGCGGCCAACTTTTTCAACAAGAAGATGCCCGCGCTCCTTGCCGCCTACGTGGCCGCGACCGACAAACTTGCGGCCTTCGAGCGTGACTATTCCAGGAACGCCGCCGCGTATGCACAGCGTCAAGCGCGGTTCGGACTGATGCTCCTGGGGCTTGCCACACTGATTGCGCTCGTGTTGGGGCCCTTGTTCGCGTGGCTGCTCACCCGTTCCGTCACCAGGCCGCTCGACGAGGCGGTGGACCTCGCGGAACGGATCGCCCGGCGCGAACTCGATCACGACATTACCTGGCGGGGCCGCGACGAGGTCGCGCGCCTGCGCGAAGCGCTGCACGCCATGACGAAGAGCCTGCGCGAGGCGATCGCCAGCGTGCGCGACGGCGCGCAGTCCATCGCCAGCGCGGCGTCGCAGATCGCCGCCGGCGCAACGGACCTTTCCACGCGCACCGAAGAGCAGGCGGGGTCGCTTACCGAAACGGCGGCGACGCTGGAAGAAATCACCGCCTCGGTGCGCCAGAACGCCGAACATGTCGCCAGCGCCGACACGCTGGCCGGCGATGCCGCGAAAATGACGCACACCGGCGAGTCGACCGTGAGCGAGCTGGTGGCAACCGTCGCGGACGTGAATGCGAAAAGTGTCAAGGTGGGCGAGGTCGTTGAAGTGATCGACTCGATTGCCTTCCAGACGAATATCCTGGCGCTGAACGCCGCGGTGGAGGCGGCGCGCGCCGGTGAGCACGGCCGCGGTTTCGCGGTGGTGGCGGCTGAAGTACGGGCGCTGGCGCAACGCAGCGCAACGTCGGCCAAGGAGATCAAGGCGCTCATCGAGGCCGCGACCGGGGCAACGGCGCGGGGCAGCGAGCAGGCGGCGGTTGCCAGCGCGAACATGAAGGAAATCCTCGATGGCATCAAGCGCGTTACGGACATCGTGGGCGAAATCAATATGGCCAACCGGGAGCAGTCGACCGGCATCGAGCAGATCAACACCGCGGTTGCTCAAATGGATGATGTGACGCGCCAGAACGCGGGCCTCGTCGAGGAATCGGCGGCGGCGGCCGCCAGTTTGAAGGATCAGGCCCACGCGCTTGCCGATCTGGTGGCCAGCTTTCGCCTGGCGGCAGATGATGCTGCATCGGGTGGTGTGGCGTTGAATGGCGCCACGACGAACGGCATGGCGGCAAGCGGCGCGGTGGCGGGCGCAGCTGGCGGCGCGGCGGAAACGGGGAATCCGGCTGTTCCGCTGCGGCTGGTGGGTGGTTCGTCAGCGGCGAACCGCGCGCGCCAGCCGTCATCTCCGAAGGCGCTGGCCGCGCCGGCGCCCAGGGTCGCCGCGCTGACCGGTACAGCAAGCGGGGGAAGGTCGCGCGCCGCCGTTGAAAGCGAGGAGTGGGTGGAGTTCTGATGTTCGGTTGGCTGGCGCGGGGCTGGGCCTTGGGTACAGCGCGGCCTGCAAGGCGCGCAACGCGGCATCGGCCGCGCCTGTTGCTTCCACGGAACACTGGGAATATCCTTCGACTGGCGTCGCCGGCCGCGTGACGGGTCGTTGTATCATCGTCGTGGTGTGGGTGATGATGTCCCACCCGGGTGGCAAGGGATAACGCGGTCCTGCCTCGCATCGCCGTAGACGTCGGGCCAGCTGCGTGAATGCTTGATGTCTGGTGCCGGTTAGAGGAGTCGAACCTCCGACCTTCGCTTTACAAGAGCGCTGCTCTACCAACTGAGCTAAACCGGCGAGCGTGCTATTTTACTGGAACGGGC
>SCQX01000098.1 GCA_004298545.1 Candidimonas sp.
ACGCCAGGGCAATCAGCTGCGCGTCAAACCAATGAAGGGCACGGCGCCGCGCTACGCCGACCCCGCGCGCGACCGGCAGTCAGGGCGGGAACTGCATGACAGCGCCAAGAATCGCGCGGAAAACCTGATGATCGTCGACCTGCTGCGCAACGACCTGGGAAGGATCGCAACCCCGGGCAGCGTCCAGGTTGCGGATCTATTCAGTCTGGAGGCCTATCCATCCGTCTGGACCATGACCTCGACCGTCACGGCACGGGCGCCGAACGTGCCACTCGTCGAGGTGCTGCGCGCCCTGTTCCCGTGCGGATCGGTGACTGGCGCTCCCAAAATCGCCGCCATGCGGGCCATTCACGCCCTGGAAAACCGGCGTCGCGGAATCTATTGCGGCAGCGTCGGCTGGCTCGCCCCCAGTGGCGACTTCTCGTTGAACGTTGCCATCCGCACCATTGAACTGCGTGACGGCAAGGCACAATTCGGCGTGGGCGGCGGCATTGTGTACGATTCCCGCGCCGACGAGGAATGGGAAGAATGCCTGTGGAAGGCGCGCATTCTCGACCCCATCACACGCTTCGACGTCTCGTCAACCGCCCATTACGCCCCTGAACCATGCTGATCCCACCGAAATCCGGCCCTGCCGGGCCCGACGCGCCGAACGCATCTGAAGCGCCCGGGGTACCCAAGGGGCCGGGCACGCTCCACGGTACCGGTGCGCCCCTCTGGCCATCGTTGCCGCCCCAGCTCGTGGAAACGATGCTGCTGCACAACGGATCGATCACGCTCTGGCCGCTGCACCGCGCACGGTTGCTGGCCTCGGCCCGGGCGCTGCATTATCCGCTGGACGCCGCGACGCTCGACGTCTGGTTGCGCGCACAGGTTCAGAATGCGATGGCCCTCCTGCGTGATCGGGGCGAGCGCGGCACGGCCCGCGACGTAACGCGTGGCGCCCCGCACGACAAAAAGACCGGCCTGGATCCGTCCGACCCCGCGCGCAGGGCCGGTGCCGGGCCATCACACGCTGCACGCCTGCGCCTGCTGCTTGCGCACGACGGCGAACTATCGCTTGAATCCTTTCCTCAGGCGGCGACACCCGGCCCCGTGCGGCTGGGTGTCGCCGACGAACGCCTCGGTACGAGCGCCAGACTGAACGCCGACGAATTCTGGCTGCGCCACAAAACCACCCACCGCCCATGGTTCGACGCCGCCGCACAATGGCTGCGAGCGCACCCCAGCTACTTCGACCTGATTTTCCGCAATACGGCCGGCGAACTCTGCGAAGGCAGCCGCTGTAACCTCTATGTGAAAAACGCAAGCGGGCAATGGCTGACACCCCCCGTGGCCTGCGGCCTGCTGCCGGGTGTCCAACGCCAGGCGCTGCTCGATCGGGGTGCCGTGCGGGAAGCGCGCCTGACACGCGGCGACCTGGCAGGCGCGTGCGCCGTACGAATCTCGAACGCGGTTCGCGGCTGGCTCGACGCGCGCGTCGACTGAGCGACGCAGCGCCAGGCGCCGCGCCGTTCCGGGCGCCCCAACGTGGTGCGCCGCGCACGCGCCATGCACCAGCCTTGAATGCCACGATCGGCTCGAACACGGACCGACTCTGGCGGTCATGCCTGGCACACTAATTGCTTGATTGTGTCTTGTCACAGCCAGGAAGACCATCATGAAGCTGATCACCGCCATCATCAAACCCTTCAAGCTCGACGAAGTCCGTGAGGCTCTGGCAGCCATCGGCATTCAGGGGATGACCGTCACGGAAGTCAGGGGGTTCGGGCGCCAGAAGGGCCACACCGAGCTTTATCGGGGCGCCGAGTACTCCGTCGATTTCCTGCCCAAATTGCGGCTGGAAATGGCGATCACCGACGACCTGGTGGAGCAGGCCATCGAAAGCCTCTGCGCATCGGCGCACACGGGCAAGATCGGCGACGGCAAGATTTTCATCACCCCCGTGGAGCACGTCGTTCGCATCCGCACCGGCGAAACCGGCGAGCCGGCGCTGTAGGGCCCCACTCCTTTCCAAACACGCGAGAGAACCGATGAACAAGGCGGATATGGTATGGGTGAGCCTGTCGACGATACTCGTCCTGCTCATGGCCGCGCCCGGGCTGGCGCTATTCTACGGCGGGCTGGTGCGCAGCAAGAATGTGCTCTCCGTGCTCCTGCAGGTGCTGTCCACGTTCTGCCTCGCGATCGTGCTGTGGTTCGCCTATGGCTATTCGCTTGCCCTCACCACCGGCAATCCAGTGATCGGCGGCACCTCGCGCCTTTTCTTCGCGGGCATGGCGAATCTTGCGGCACAGAAATTCACACTCGCCGGCACCATTCCGGAAATCACCTACGCGTCGTTCCAGGCCGTGTTCGCCGGCATCACCTGCGCGCTGATCGTCGGCAGCTTCGCCGAACGGGCGCGCTACTCGGCCGTACTCGTCTTCACCGCAATCTGGATGACCCTGGCCTACCTGCCCATCGCCCACATGGTCTGGGCCTCCGATGGCTGGCTGTTCAAACAGGGCGCGCTGGACTTCGCGGGCGGCACGGTGGTGCACGTCAACGCCGGCATCGCCGGCCTCGTGGGCGCCTTCTACCTGGGACCGCGCATCGGCTACCGGCGCGAAGCGATGCAGCCCCATAATCTTCCGATGGCGATGATGGGCGCAAGTCTGCTGTGGGTGGGATGGCTTGGGTTCAACGCCGGCTCGGCGCTGGGCGCCAACGAAACCGCCGCGCTGGCATTCTTCAACACGCTGCTGGCCACGGCGGCGGGTGTGCTGGCGTGGACCGCCACCGAGTGGCGCTACAAGGGCAGGCCGTCGCTGCTGGGCGGCATCTCGGGCATGGTGGCCGGGCTGGTCGGCATCACGCCCGCGGCCGGCCTGGTCGGGCCGGGCGGCGCCCTGGTCATCGGCGCGGCCGCTGGCGCCATTTGCGTATTCGGCGTGAATCGCCTGAAAGCGCTGATAGGCGCCGACGACGCGCTCGACGTGTTCGGCATCCACGGCCTTGGCGGGATCGTGGGCGCCCTGCTGACCGGCGTGTTCAACGCCCAGGCGCTGGGTGGCCCCGGGTTACCCACGCTGTCGGCCATTCCTCGCCAGGTCTGGGTGCAGTTCGAGGTCGTCGCCACGACGCTGCTGTGGTCGGGGGTGTGCGCATTCATCGCCTATGCCGTCGCCGACAGACTGTGCGGCTTGCGCGTGCCCGACGACGCGGAGCGCGAAGGCCTGGACACGCATTCCCACGGCGAAACGGCCTACCAGCGCTGATGCGGAATTTCAGCACGCGAGCCGGCCGCTCGACCAGTCGTTGGCACAAGCCACTCAGGCACAGGCCGGCTAACCGAAAGTGAAGGCGTAGGCCGACACGCCCGGATCCAGGAACTCGATGCTGAACGTGCGATCGCGGATGACGCCCGGCTGGCGCACGAGTTGATACAAGCGCTGCGCCGTGACGATGCCGCCGCCATCGGGCGCGACGTCCGCGCCATGCGCGTCGCCCGGCGCCTTGCCGTCGACGGTCACCTTGAAGCGCACCGGCTTGCCATCGGCGCGCGGGCCCAGTACCAGGTTCAAATCACGCGCATGAAATTGAAACACGATGCGCCCGGGCGCGCCATCCAGCACCGCGCGCTGCCCGCCCACCGTCCAGGTGCCGGAAAGCCCCCAGCCGTTGAGCGGCAAGCCGGGCGATAC
>SCQX01000099.1 GCA_004298545.1 Candidimonas sp.
CGGCAAACGGCGGCAACGCGACACCAACGTGGGCAGCAGGCGATCGGGGGCATCCGCGACGATCAGAAAAACCGTGTGTTCGGGAGGCTCTTCCAGCACTTTGAGCAACGCGTTCGCGGAAATCGCATTCAGCGCGGCGGCCGGATACAGTATCGCGACTCGCCACCCGCCGCGGTGCGTCGCCGTGTTGAACCAGCCGCTCAGCGTGCGCAGCTGTTCCACCCGTATCTCTGCCGATGGCGCGCGCGCAGTCGCGCCCGCGACGGCGTCCGATGCCGCTGCATCCTCTCCTTCCTCGAGCGCAACCACCTCGGGCCGAATGCGTCGGAGATCGGGGTGATTGCCGCCCGCAAACCAGTGGCACGCCGCGCAATGGCCACAAGCCAGCCCACGCCGGGGTTGTTCACACAACAGGCTTGCAGCAGCCGCAATGGCGAACCGGCGCTTTCCAATTCCCCCCAGGCCGTGGATCAGCCACGCGTGAGCGAAGCGATCGCGTGAACCGAGCCAGTTGCGGGCGATATCCACCTGCCAGGGAAGGAAATCGAGCGTTTCCGTCATGGATTACGCCGCACCGAAGAAAATGTTGCATCGGGGCGCACCAGCGTATCGAGCCACTGCAGCAGGTCGGCCCGCACGAGCGCCATGTCGCGCGTGGCGTCGACGACCCGAATTCGCGCTGGATCAGCGGCCGCGCGTTCGAGATATGCCGCGCGCGTTCGTTCGAAAAAAGAAACGCCCTCCCGTTCGAACCGATCGGGTTCGTGGCCCGTGGCCAGACGCTCGCGCGCCACCGCAAGCGGAACGTCGAACAGCAGCGTCAAATCGGGTTGCAGCCCCGGATGCACCCATTGTTCCAGGCTGGCGACGGCGGCGTGGCCCAGGCCGCGGCCACCCCCCTGATAGGCGTAGGTGGCATCGGTGAAACGGTCGCAGACCACCCACTGCCCGCGCTCGAGCGCGGGCAGGATCACGGCGTGAAGGTGCTCGCAGCGCGCGGCAAACATCAGCAGCGTCTCGGTTTTCAGGTGCATCGACTGGGTCAGCAGCAGGTGCCGCAACTGCTCACCCAGCGCGGTACCCCCCGGTTCGCGCGTTGCAAGCGTCGCCAGGCCGCGCTCGCGCAGGGCATCGACCAGCCACCGCGCGTGGGTGCTTTTACCCGCGCCGTCGACTCCCTCGAGCGTAATGAACCGGCCCCGCCGCGTTTGTGTCACCGCTGCTTCTCCAGAATGTATTTGGTGACGGCCTGATTGTGCGCCGACAGGTCTTTGGAGAATTCGCTCGTTCCATCGCCGCGCGACACGAAATACAGGTAGTCGTGATCCGAAGGATGCATCGCCGCCACCAGCGACGCCTTGCCCGGGCATGAAATCGGTGTGGGCGGCAACCCGGTATGCACGTACGTGTTCCATGGCGTGTCGGCTTCGAGATCTTTCTTGTGAATCCGCCCCCGATACGCATCCCCCATACCGTAAATGACGCTAGGATCCGTTTGCAGCGGCATGCCCGCGCGCAAGCGGTTGACGAACACACCGGCCACACGGCGCCGGTCGGCGCTGTAGCCTGTCTCCTTCTCGATGAGGGAGGCAAGAATGAGCGCCTGGTAGGGATCATCATACGGCAGGCCGGGCGCGTGCTTGGCCCACAGCAGCGCAAGCTCATTCTGTTCCGCATGGTACGCGCGGCGCAAGATATCGAAATCGCTCGTCCCCGGCGAGAAGAAATAGGTATCGGGATAAAAGAGCCCCTCGGGGCTCTTTTTGTCAGAACCCAGTCGCGCCAGCAGTTCGGCGTCGGAAACCCCCGTCAACGTCTGTTTCACGGCGGGGTCATCGCGCAGCGCCTGCCGTATGCGCTGATAAGTCCAACCTTCGACCAGCGTCAGGCGGGTTTCAGTCATGTTGCCGTTGGCCATGCGCTCGAGCAGTTCCCACGGAGAGTCGCCCACCCGTGCTTCGTAGGCCCCCGCCTTGAGGCTTTTCGCGCGCCCGCTGAGCCGCGCCAGAAGAACGAACGCCCTTTCGTTCACATGGATGCCCTGGCGGTTCATCTGCTGTGCAATCATGCGCGACGAACTGCCAAGCTCAACCGTGTAATCGACAGGGCTGGCGTCGAACTTCACCGGCGCGTAAACCCAATGCCACGCCATCGCGGCCGCAACGGCAATTGCCATGGCGGCCGCGAGCAGCCCGTACCAGAAAACGACCGCCGAGCGCTTCATGCCGACAGGATTCCCGCAGCGCCCATCGCGCGATCGCCTGGAAGCCAGTTATCATGAATGCCGTATCTACTCATGCTCATCGTTGCGAACTGTATTGAAAAGTACCCGATTCATGGATGCTCACGCACTGGTTCAGGCGAATCTGGATGATCTCGCCATTCTTGAAGTTTCCGGCCCCGATGCCGCAGCATTCCTGCAGAGCCAGCTGACGCAGGATATTTCATCAGGCAGCCCATGGCGCGCGCAACTGGCCGGCTACTGCTCCGCCAAGGGGCGCCTCTTGGCCAGCATGATTGTATGGCAGGGCGCTGCCCATCCCGATGCTTTTTTTCTCCTGCTGAAACGGGATATTGCCGTCGATGTGGCCACGCGCCTGGCGCGATTCGTGCTGCGTGCCCGAGTGGTCATTACTCATGCACCCACGCGGGTAGCCGGTGTCATGCTTTCTACGACCGATGGCGCTGGGAAAAGTTTGGCCGCGAACGGTTTCCCTCTCCGGCAATTGGTTACATGGAATGACGACCAACCAAGCCACTTTCCGGAACGGCTTCTGACCACGCCATTTCAGCCGTACAGCATCGTGCACGATGCGCGCGAAACGTGGATCGCCGCGCCCATCGGGCGCGTCGACACGCGGCGCTGGTGGCGCATCGGCGCTACCACGGCCGTGCCCGCGCCGCGAGCCACCGACTCCGAAGACGGCGCCGGCGCCGATCCCACGCCACCGGCGCAATATTGGCAGGCGAGCGATATCACCGCGGGGCTGGGGTGGGTGGTTGCGGCAACGCAGGAACTCTTCATACCCCAGACGCTCAATTTCGACTTGGCGGGCGGCCTGAGTTTCACCAAAGGCTGTTACCCCGGCCAGGAAATCGTTGCACGCAGCCACTACCGGGGCACCATAAAACGCCGCATGGCGCGCGGTACCGTTCTTGCCCCCAGCGCGGCGCCCATTCGCGCGCAACCCGCCGCCGACGTCTACACGGACACCCACAGCGATGCGCCTCGCGGCCGCGTCATCAATGTTGCGCAACTGGCCGGAAGGACCGAAATCTTGTTCGAGGCATCACTCGCCGATTTTGCGTGTTCCAACTTTCGGCTGAGCGCCGCCGGCGGGCCGGCTATCGAGCTCGCAACGCTGCCTTACGCGGTGGCATAGCGCCGCGCTCATCAGCGCGCCGAAGGGCGCGCCTGGCGATGCGCGGCCCGCCGGCGGCGCGATTCCATCGGGTCGAAAACGAGTGAACGGTAGATTTCGATGCGATCGCCATCGGCCAGCACCCGGCTTTCGCTGCATGATTCCCCGAAGATGCCGCAAGACACGGTGCCGCCGTAGCCGGGAAACAGACGCGCGAAGCCGCTTGCGTCCAGAGCATGCCCCACAGTTGCCCCTGGAGGCATGCGCAGCTTGCGGCGCCACACGAATCCCGGCTTCGCATAGACCAGGCTGACACGCACGCTATTGCGCATACCGATCTCGCGCGCGCCGGGTGAACGAATCGATGAAGCTGCTCGCGATGCGATTGAAGACAGGGCCGACCACCGCCTCGAGTGTGCGGCTGGAGAACGCGTACTCCATGGTGAACAGCACCTTGCAGGCCTGAGCCGCCAGTTCCTTGAACTCCCAACGCCCCGTCAGCGCCGAAAACGGGCCATCGACGAGCTCCAGCGTGATGAGCCCCGGGTACTCGTGGTGATTCCGGGTAGTGAACGTTTGCCGGATGCCGGCGAAACTGATCACGATCGACGCTCGCATGCCGTCGTCGCCACGCGCCAGCACCTGGGCGCCACCGCACCACGGCATGAATTCGGGATACTTCTCGACATCGGCCACCAGATCGAACATTTGGGCACAACTGTAGGGAACCAGAACAGAGCGGTGAATGGTATGCATCGATGCTTGGAGTGCGCAGCGGCGATTGGGATAGAATGGTTTAATTTTACCTTTACACCCTACCGCCACCCCGCCACGCCCTCCATCGCTTCATGAGCATCGTAGAAAACCGCAAAGCCACCCACGACTATTTCATCGAGGATCGCTACGAGGCCGGGCTCGTGCTCGAAGGGTGGGAAGTCAAGGCCATCCGGGCCGGGCATGTCCAGGTGCGTGAATCGTACGTCATCGTGCGCGATGGGGAAATCTGGATCGTGGGCATGCACATCAGCCCGCTGCCCACCGCTTCGACGCACATTTCCCCCAATGCCACGCGCACGCGCAAACTGCTGCTCAAGGCCGATGAAATCGCCAAGCTCATTGGCAAGGTCGAGCAGCGCGGCTATACCCTCGTGCCGTTGAATCTGCACTATAGAAACGGCCGCGTCAAACTCGATTTCGGGCTGGGCCGCGGCAAGAAGCTGCACGACAAGCGCGATTCAGCGCGCGACAAAGACTGGCAGCGCGAGAAAGAGCGCGTCATGAAACACGACATGCGCCACTGAGCGCGCGTTGCCACCCACGACTCCAAAACCCGACAGGCCTCTGGTATCCCATTTCAATGGACCCCCGCTCAGGACGGCGCGCCGGTACCCTTGACGATACTCATGGCCGAGGCCACCAGCGTTCCCACATCGGCCAGATTGCTGGGAACGATCAATGTATTGCCGGCCTTCGCAATCTGGGCGAACGCATCGACATACTGCTGCGCGACTTTCAAATTGACGGCTTCCATGCCGCCCGGGTGACGCACGGACTCCGCCACCTGCGTGATGGCGCGCGCGGTGGCATCGGCCACGGCAATGATCGCCGCCGCTTCGCCCTGCGCGCGATTGATTTGCGCCTGTTTCTCGCCCTCTGAGCGCGCAATGAAGGCTTCCCGTTCGCCGGTTGCGATGTTGATCTGTTCCTGGCGACGCCCTTCCGAGGTGGCGATTACCGCCCGTTTCTCGCGCTCCGCGGTGATCTGCGCCTGCATGGCGCGAAGGATCTCGGCTGGGGGCGTGAGATCTTTTATTTCGTAGCGCAGAACCTTGACGCCCCAATTGTGCGCGGCCTCGTCCAGCGAAGCGACGATGGTGCTGTTGATGACATCGCGCTCCTCGAACGTGCGGTCGAGCTCCATTTTCCCGATGACCGAACGCAGCGTGGTCTGCGCCAATTGCGTAATGGCCGACACATAGTTCGACGCGCCGTACGACGCGCGCATCGGATCGGTCACCTGATAATAAATCACGCCGTCGACCTGCAGTTGCGTGTTGTCGCGCGTGATGCAGATCTGACTTGGCACGTCCATGGGAATTTCTTTGAGAGAGTGCTTGTAGGCCACGCGCTCGATGAACGGGATGACGAAACCCGCTCCCGGCGACAGCGTTCGGTCGTACCTGCCGAGGCGTTCGATCACCCAGGCATGTTGCTGCGGCACGATGGCGATAGCCTTGATGACGACCAGAAACACCAGAACGACGATGATCGTGAGAACTATTGTGGAGAAATCCATATCCATGATCGAAGTTTTCCCTAGGAACCCTCTGAGACTATCGTTCGAACGCCGGCGGCATGGTAACGGCCGGCCGGGGCGGCTGATGGAACGGTCAATGCGTGGGAACGATAGGTTCCAAATATAATGTGGATCCGCGAATTTCCACGATGCGGTACGTGCCCGGTTGGCGGCCCGTTCCAGGCGCCCGCGCCGCCTGCCAGTAGGCACCACGATACCAGACGCGCGCCATGTCATTTTCCGACCAGGCTTCCACTTCAACCGTCTGGCCGATGTCGAGATTCACATCCACGTTGCGGTTGGCATCGACTTCACGCTTCTTGAGCACGCCAGTGCGCCGAAGAATCAGCAACCCCAGCAGCGTGACCACGGCGACGGCGACGATCTGCCACGCCAGCGCGCCGCCAAGCAGCGCGGCAACGCCGGCCGCGATCAGACCCACCGCGAACAGCAGCAGATAGAACGTGCCGGTCATGACTTCACCAATCAGCGCCAGCACCGCGAAACCGAACCAGAACCACATAGGATCCCCACTCCCCTCCGACGCGAATCCACCCCTGCGGGCGTAACCGCACACCCCGCTGCTCATTCAGTGCAATGCAAGCCCCTCGAGCTCGAGCAGCGCAAGCTTGCGCCGCAGGCCCCCCGTGTAGCCGGTCAGGGCGTGGCTGCTCGCCACGACCCGGTGACACGGAACGACGATGGTGATGGGGTTGTGGCCAACCGCGGCACCAGCGGGCCGCCCGTATCGAGACGTGAATCCGGCCGTACAGGCAACGTCGCCGTACGATACCACCGTTCCGTACGGGATGGTCAGCAGCGCATCCCAGATTCGCTTTTGAAACGCCGTTCCGTGCATGGCGAGCGGCAGGTCGAAAACTTTCCTGTGCCCGGCAAAGTAGTCGTCCAATTGCATCTGAACCGTGTGAAAGAGCGTCTTCACCGCAGTGGGGGTGTCGGCCTCGAGCAAGCGCAGTGCGCCGGCCTTCGGCGTGGGCAAGCTCACGGGGAGAGGATGCCGATGCGCAAGTTGAGCGCCGGGCGGACTGCCCGGCTGCGGCTGGCAAACCTTGAGGTTGCGAATTGGCTGGCCATCCACCGACCCCTCGGATGGACGAGCCGCGCGCCGCCGCGGACGCGGCAGGCCGGGCGCCACGGGGCAGTCCGGTTCACCCACGAAGTGGAGGCCGCACAGCCGAGACGCTTCCGCGCACAGCAGGATGTCTCCCAACGGGGATTCCAGAGTCGCGTGAAACACCATTTCCCCCCTCCCCTGGTCCTACTGAGCGAGATTTTGCCAGGTTTCAACGACCGTGTCGGGGTTGAGTGACATGGACAAAATGCCCTGGTCGCGCAGCCACAGCGCCAAGTCGGGATGATCACTGGGGCCCTGGCCACAGATCCCGACGTACTTGCCGGCTGCCAGGCAAGCCTGAATTGCGCGCGTGAGCATGAACTTGACGGCATCATCGCGCTCATCGAAATCCCGCGAGAGCAATTCAAGGCCGGAATCGCGGTCCAGACCAAGGGTCAACTGCGTCATGTCGTTCGAACCGATGGAGAATCCGTCGAAATATTCGAGGAATTGATCCGCCAGGATGGCGTTGGACGGCACCTCGCACATCATGATCAGGCGAAGCCCGTTTTCACCACGCGCGAGGCCGTGCTGCGCCAGCAGATCCACCACCCGCCGCGCTTCCTTCACGGTGCGGATGAACGGCACCATGATCTCGACATTGGTCAGACCCATGGTTTCGCGCACCTTCTTCAGCGCTTCGCACTCCATGCGAAAGCACGCTTCGAAGTCCTTCGACAGGTAGCGCGACGCGCCGCGAAACCCCAGCATGGGGTTTTCCTCATCGGGTTCATAGCGCGAGCCGCCGATGAGCTTGCGGTATTCGTTCGACTTGAAATCCGACAGGCGAACGATAACCGACTTAGGGTAGAAAGCGGCGGCGATCGTGGCAACGCCTTCCGCCAGCTTGTCGACGAAAAAGGCGCGCGGACTGGCATAACCGCGGGCGGCCGATTCCACCGCCTTTTTCAGGTCGCTGTCGACATTCGGGTAGTCGAGTACCGCCTTCGGGTGCACGTTGATATTGTTGTTGATGATGAACTCGAGCCGGGCGAGCCCCACGCCCTCGTTCGGGATCTGCGAAAAATCGAACGCCAGCTGCGGGTTGCCGACGTTCATCATGATCTTGACGCCCACATCGGGCATCCGCCCCCAGTGCACTTCCTCGACTTCGGTTTCGATGAGCCCGTCGTAGATGTGGCCCTCCTCGCCCTCGGCGCACGAGACGGTGACTTCCTGGTCGGAAGCCAGCACGTCGGTTGCGTTGGCGCAACCCACCACCGCCGGAATGCCGAGTTCGCGCGCGATGATCGCCGCGTGGCAGGTGCGCCCGCCCCGATTCGTGACGATGGCCGATGCCCGCTTCATTGCGGGTTCCCAGTTGGGGTCCGTGATGTCGGTCACCAGCACGTCGCCTACACGCACGTTGTGCAGCTCCGACGCGTCGGCAACCACGCGCACCCGGCCCGAGCCGATCTTCTGGCCAATGGCGCGCCCCGTCACGAGCACGGCGCCGGTCGCCTTGAGGCGATAGCGTTCCCGGACATCATGACCATTCTCCCGGGACTTGACGGTTTCGGGGCGCGCCTGCAGGATGTAGAGCTTGCCATCGATACCATCGCGCCCCCACTCGATGTCCATCGGGCGCCGGTAATGCTGCTCGATGATGACGGCGTAGCGCGCGAGCTCGATGACTTCCGCGTCGCTGAGCGAATAACGGTTGCGTTCGGTGACGGGCACGTCGACCGTGCGCACGGCCTGGCCGTCGGTGCGGTCGGGGTCGAACTCCATTTTGATCAGCTTCGAACCGATGCGACGGCTGACAATGGGGTAGTGGCCCGACGCCAGGGTTGGTTTGAACACATAGAATTCATCGGGGTTGACCGCCCCCTGCACGACCGTTTCGCCCAGGCCGTAGGAAGAGGTGATGAACACCACGTCGTTGAAGCCGGATTCCGTGTCAAGCGTGAACATGACACCGGCGCTGCCGCGATCGGACCGCACCATGCGCTGCACGCCCGCCGATAACGCCACATTGCTATGGGCGAACCCCTTGTGCGTGCGATACGAAATGGCCCGATCGTTGTAGAGCGACGCAAAAACGCGACGAATCTTTTCCAGCACGTCATCGATGCCGACAACGTTCAGAAAGGTTTCCTGCTGTCCGGCGAACGAGGCGTCAGGGAGATCTTCCGCGGTTGCGGACGAACGCACCGCGAACGAGCCGCCGCCTTCGTCAAGCGCGGCGAACGCTTCGCGGACAGCCGCCTCGAAGGCCGGCGGGAAAGGCGTTTCAGTGATCCATTGGCGAATTTCGCGGCCGGCGGC
>SCQX01000100.1 GCA_004298545.1 Candidimonas sp.
GATGCGTCGCTTCTATCAAGGACACAAGCGGGTATTGGGAGTGATTCGCTACTACGAAGCTATGAAAATCAAAGAGAAGCGTGATCTTCAATCAAAAGACAGGATCTAAAATCAGCGACTGCAACAGCCATAGAATATTCTATTTATTGACATAATATACATTATGCGAAATGCTGGTACTTTTATTGCTGTTGCGCAGACCGTGTCGCATACCCGCTAATTTAGTCGTCGTACCCGTTAAAGATGTCATTTCTGCTTATTACGTCGCAAGAGCGGCGAACGCGTTGCGTTCCAAGGCCTATTTGGTTAGCGGAACGGTCGGAAAGGACTAGGGCTGTCGTCAGGATCATCCTGTGGCCCATCCCTCACCCTATGTTTCTGCATCCACTGGTACGCTTCGCCCACTGACTGAAGTATTACTAACACCAATTCGTTAGGTCTCGACGGGTCGCTGGCGAGCAATTCCAGAGTAGAAGCTGATGCGCCACTCACGTCCTGCATAAGCCATTTTAGGTACGCTTCGAAATTGAGCAGATCGAGGGAGCGCAGGCTAAGACCAGGATCCAGGAACTCTTGAGCAAATTGTTCCGCAACCGTTCGTGATGCGACTTCGGCTTCTAAATCTTCTAGCTTGGCTGCATGGCCAAAGATTCTGCAGTTGCATACTTCTTTACGGTAGATATTGGCGATGATTCGTTGCCTATGATGGTCACTCCAGACGATGAAATGACATCGGTCGTGGCGTTGTTCCATGTCAGGTCGCCGCGGTAGCGATTGGCATAGTGCCCGCCGGCGTGGCTTGTCCACTTCATCGCGAATGTCGGCTTCGCGGAACTTGAACTCGACCAGCGCGAAACGCGATGCATCGCTCAAGAGGTAATCAGCGCCCGCGTCGCGGTCTTGCCCACCCAGGCTGAAGTCATGCACAGCAATGCCTTGGCGCTCTCCGGCGCGACGCAGAAACGCGTTGAATTTGTCGGCAACGCCCTGTTCGTGGTTTCGCATTTCGATCCCCGCTATATTTACAAGGACATCGGCATATCGATGAATAAGTTGAGGCTATGAGGGTGACGCCGGGCTGTTGGTGGAGTTACTTGTTGGGCCGCTGCTTGGTGGTCTGCGCACGAGCTGGCACCCTCGCCCCCGATACATTCCGTGGTTTTCTTTTCCTGGCCGCCGGCTTGACCTTCGCGTCCGCAGGAATGCTATCTAACTTTGCTTGAAGCGCCACTTCCCGTTGCGTACTTGCTTTCAATGCGTGCTGGGCCGCCAGTAACGCCGCCGGAAGGCCATCCATCCGCGCCAGTTGCTGCTCCAGGGTTTTCGCGCGCGCCCCGTGTTCGGTGGCCAGGTGCTCGGCGGCACGAGCCGACACCATGGCTGTTTCCAACCGCGAGGCGACCGCCGAGGTTTCCCGTTCCTTCTGCCGCAGCGCCGCCTGGAGGGCTTTGGTTTCTTCTCGGGCCCGATCGATTTCCGCGTGTGCACGGTCCTCCACGGCCCGAACATGCGCCGCCTGGGCTTCCCGTTCGGCGGCCACGGTGCTTTGGTGCGTGTCGAATGCTCCATCCAGCTGCTCGGCTCGCCGCTGCCATCCATCGCGCTGTTGAATCAGCTCAGCCAGTTGGCCCGCCTGTTGCTCCACGAGACGTTGGACGTCCGTCAGTCGTGTTTCGGCGACCTCACAGGCTTGAGCCGCGCTCCGCGCTTGCCCCTGGGCTTCGGCAATCGCGATTTCCCAGATCTTGCGTTCTTGCGTGAGGGACGTTTGGGCGGCAAGGAGGGCATTTTGCTCTTGCGCGAGGGCGGCCTGAGCGCCGGCGGTAGCGTGTTCGCTGGCGCTCACCCACACCGCCCGGAACGCGGCGGCGACCTCGGGCGGTAACTCGGGCAATCGCGCTTCGCCCGCCAGTCGCTTGGCCAAACTTTCCCACCAGGTTTCGAGCAACTGGCCGACGCGGGCTGGACTGCCGCGACCCAGTTCGGCACGAACGCGCTCGACGGTCGGGCGCTCGCCGCGGGCCAGGACCCGATCGGCGGCGGCAAACACCTCCGTTTCCGGTACCCCGATGGCCATGCCCTGCCCTCCATAACTAAGGTACGATAAGGGAACGGTTATCGTACCTTAAGTGCCCTATTCCGCTATTTTACTACGGTCTACGTAATGAATATACCGAAAGAATTACGACCGCTCGATAACGTGCCAGTCCTGGATCCGGCGCTGCTGGACGCCGCCGGGGCGCGCGCTGCGCAGGAATTCGTCGCCGACGGCACGCCAGCGAACACCGCACGCAGCTACGCCAGCGCCCTGCGCTACTGGGCGGCCTGGTATGCGTTGCGTTACGGCCAGGTGTTCGGTGACGCCCCCGTGTCGGTCGCCGTGGCCAGTCAGTTCATCGTCGACCACCTCGAACGCAAAACGGCCCACGGGCTGCAGCACGAACTGCCGCCCGCGCTCGATGCGCGATTGGTTGAGCTGGGTGCTAAGGCCCAGCTCGGACCGCTGGCGCACGCCACGGTGGCGCACCGGCTCGCGGTGCTGGCCAAGTGGCATCGCTTGCACGACTGGGAACCGCCCGGCGACGATCATCGGGTCAAAACCCTGATGGCCAAGGCGCGCCGCGCCCAAGCCAAACGCGGCGTGACGGTGCGCAAGAAGACCGCGTTGGTCGCCGAACCGTTGCACGCGATGCTGGCCACCTGCACCGACGGCGTCCGCGGCCTGCGCGATCGCGCCCTGCTCCTGCTGGCCTGGAGCGGAGGCGGCCGACGCCGCTCCGAAGTGGTGGGAATCCAAGTCGACGACCTCCGTCGGCTGGATCCGACGACGTGGACGTACGCCTTGGGGCCCACCAAAACCAATGCCACCGGCGTGCGTCGGGAGAAGCCCCTGCGCGGCGACGTCGTGCTCGCTCTAGAGGCGTGGATCGAGGCCGCCCAGCTGACGGACGGCGCCCTCTTCCGCCGGGTGTACCGCAACGGTCGCGCCGGCGCCGCGCTCACACCGGACCAGGTGGCGCGCATTGTCCAGCGGCGCGCGACGCTCGCCGAGCTACCGGGCGATTGGGCGGCGCATAGCCTCCGATCGGGGTTCGTCACCGAAGCCGGTCGCCAAGGCGTGCCATTGGGTGAGGTCATGGCGATGACCGAGCATCGCAGTGTGGGTACGGTGATGGGGTATTTTCAGGCGGGTTCGCTGCTCAGCAGCCGCGCGACGGATCTGCTGGCGAAAAAATGAGGGGTCGCCAACGCAAGCTCGACGACAGGTGCACTTCCTAACCGATGTATCAACATAATTTCTCCAAGGTAAACCCCCAGCTCTGCTGGGGGACTCTCAAAGTTTGACTTTTACGGCGGTCGGCACTCGAGGTGCTTCTCGTGATCCATCAAGTTGCTTCGAAGTGTCTGGTGTC
>SCQX01000101.1 GCA_004298545.1 Candidimonas sp.
GGTGGCAGGGGCGTCCGGACTCGAACCGGAAACAACGGAGTCAGAGTCCGTCATGATAACCAATTTCACCACGCCCCAATTGGAGGCGAAATTATATAACATTTCACGCTTGTTCCGGCCGCTGCGGCCTGGCGGTCAACGAACACTTGCCGGTCGATGACGCGCCTTGGCATCACTCAACCCTTTGGCGTCACTCGATGTCGAGCGTCCCGAACGACTTCACCACATCGTCCAACGCCTTCAACTGCGCCAGGAAGGGTTCAAGCTTGTCCAGCGGCAACGCGCTGGGGCCATCGCATTTCGCGTGGTCGGGATCGGGGTGGGCTTCAAGAAAAACGCCGCCCAGGCCGACCGCCACACCGGCGCGAGCCAGATCCGGCACCTGGCCGCGCCGCCCACCCGAGGCCCGCCCCATGGGGTCGCGCTGCTGTAGGGCATGAGTTACATCGAAAACCACGGGAAGCCCGCCGCAGGCCTTCTTCATGACGCCGAATCCCAGCATGTCCACGACCAGGTTGTCATAACCGAAACAGGCGCCGCGTTCGCATAGCAGGACGCGGTCGTTGCCGGCCTCGTGAAATTTTTCGACGATGTTGAACATCTGGCCCGGACTTACAAACTGGGGCTTCTTGATGTTGACCGGCTTGCCGGTGCGTGCCAGCGCAGTCACCAGATCAGTCTGCCGCGCAAGGAACGCAGGCAGTTGCAGGACGTCGGCCACCTTTGCAACCGCGGCCGCTTGCGCCGGCTCGTGCACATCGGTCAGCACCGGCACGCCATGCGCCGCCCTGACCTTTTCGAGGATGCGCAGCCCCTTTTCCAGCCCGGGCCCACGGTATGAATGGATGGACGACCGGTTGGCTTTGTCGAACGAGGCCTTGAACACGTACGGGATGCCAAGCTTGTCCGTGACGCGCACGTATTCGGCGCAGGCGCGCAATGCGAGATCTTCAGACTCCAGAACATTGATGCCGCCGAACAAGACGAACGGCCGGTCGTTCGCACACACGATCTGCGAGGTGATACGCACGGATTTCATGACTGCGGTGACTCCCATCGCCCGATTGGCCCACGCCCGCGTATTTTACGACCGGTTGCCGTACAGGCTGGGGGCGACCCCCATGGTTTTCTTGAACATGGTGGAGAACGACGACGGGTTTTCGTACCCCATGTCCAGGGCAATGCGGGTGACACTGTCGCCAAGCGACAGACGCGACATCGCCACCAGCACGCAGGCCTGTTGACGCCAGCGGTTGAACGTCATCCCGGTGCCGGCGACGAACCGGCGGTAAAACGTGCGTTCACCGATGTGCAGCTTGCCGGCCCAGTCCGACGGCGCGGAAGCCTGGCTCGGGGACTTGAAAAACGCATGGCACAGCGCCGCCAGGTGGGGCTCGGACGGCATGGGCAGATGGAGGGACACCGTGGGCCGCGTGCTGGCCTCGGCCACCAGCATCGCCATGAGCACACCGTCGCGGGACGCGCGTTCATAGAGCAGCGGCACCTTCATGGCGGCGCCGATCAGCTCTCGCAGCAACGGCGAAACCTCGATGACACGGCACCGCTCGGGCGGCGCCGCCAACGCCGTCCGCCGAACATACACGCTGCGCGTGATGACGCCGATGGTGTGCACGCGATGCACCAGCCCCAGCGGAATCCACGCGGCGAACCCCGGCGGCACCACGAAGGTGCCATATTCCGTTTCAAGACGCATGATGCCCGTCGTCGCGTACAGAAGCTGCACCCGCTTGTGGATATGCGCCGGCACGACGTAGCCCGTGGGGTGCGCGGTCTCCACCACGATCACGTCGCGGTCCGTGTCTTCGAGTGTATCAATGGGCCTGGGCATCTTGCGCGATCAAGCAATGGAGAACGAAATGGCGGGCCGCCACACGAGCGCCGGGGCGGATGATCAAACGGGCCGAATGGCCGAAATTCAATGATGAATGTCTAATTTTACTGGGTCAGTCAGAACCGGGCCACCTAAAATGGTTTCACCATGAATACGGCTACCGCCATCAAACCCTCGGCCGCCTCGCGCGTATCGTTCGGCGTTCTGGGGGCGATCAGCGTCACCCACCTGATCAACGACACGATGCAGTCGGTACTGCTCGCGCTCTACCCCGTGCTGCAGGGCAATTTCCGCCTAAGCTTCGTGCAGGTTGGCTTCATCACGGTTGCATTTCAGTTCTCCGCCTCACTGCTGCAGCCGCTCATCGGCCATTTCACCGACCGGAAACCACAGCCGCTGTCCCTACCCATCGGCATGACGTTCACCATGCTGGGCCTCATTCTGCTGTCGCGCGCCTGGAACTACCCGGTCGTCCTGGTGGCGGCCGTGCTCATAGGCACCGGCTCATCGGTCTTTCATCCCGAATCGTCGCGGGTGGCCCGCATGGCATCGGCAGGGCGGCACGGCCTGGCGCAGTCCATTTTCCAGGTGGGCGGCACCATGGGCTCATCGATCGGGCCGCTGCTGGCCGCCACCATCATCGTGCCGCTCGGCCAGCCCAGTGTGGCGTGGATCGCGCTGGCCGCGCTGGTGGGAATCATCATCCTCATCCGGGTCGGCCATTGGTACACCGTCAATCTCACCAGCACACGCGGGCGCACCACGCTGGCGCGCACGGAAACGGGTCTCACGAACAAGCAGGTTCGTTCCGGCCTCACCATTCTGCTGATCCTGGTGTTCTCGAAGTTCCTTTACATGTCGAGCCTGAACAGCTACTTCACGTTCTACCTGATGGACCACTTCGGCCTCAGCGTTCAGAACGCCCAGTACTGCCTGTTCGTCTTTCTGTTCGGCGCCGCGATCGGCACCATCACGGGCGGCCCCATCGGCGATCGCATCGGACGCAAACGCGTGATCTGGGGATCCATCCTGGGAGCCGCCCCGTTCGCGCTCGCCCTGCCATACGTCAACCTGCACACCACGATCGTGCTGATTTTCCTGATCGGCCTGATCATTTCCTCGGCGTTCCCCGCCATCGTCGTGTACGGCCAGGAACTCGCGCCCGGCAAGACGGGCACCATTTCGGGGCTGTTTTTCGGGCTGGCGTTCGGCGTTGCCGGCATCGGCGCGGCGGCGCTGGGCGCGCTGGCCGACTGGTTCAGCATTGAATTCGTCTACGATGTCTGCGCCTTCCTGCCGCTGCTGGGCATCGTGGCATTCTTCCTGCCCGACATGCGTCCGCGAAAAAAGACGGCGTAGCCGCGCTGGTGCGCGCAACACCGCCACCCGCGCATGATCACGACGCGCGTGCCGCGGCAACGGCTTCCTTCGCGGGGGCGCCCGCCGACGCGCCGGCCATGGGTTTGATGGGGTCGGTCACGGGGTCGTGCGACACGTCTTTCAACACGTCGACGCGCGGATCCAGCTTGACCGATACCGGGGAACTTTGCAGCTGGTCGACCATGGGCACGAACTGCGTTGGCGCATCGTCGCTCAAGTGTTCGCCGGTCACGCGCGCGGGGCGCACCACGACGACCAGCACGAAGGCTGCGGCCGACAAGCAGATGTAGAACGTGCTGGCATCCACCGCGCGCATGAGTTCGCCCACGATCAACGGGCCCACGCAGGCCCCCAGACCGTAAACCATGTACAGGATCGCACTCAGCCCGACGCGGCGTTCGGGATCGATGTTGTCGTTGGCAAAGGCCACTCCCATGGGATAGAGCGTGAATTGCAGGACACCGACCGCGCTGGAAAACACCACCAGCGGCCAGAACGAAAAATGCCACCAGCCCCACAGCGGAATGGCGATCACCGCCAGCACGATGGCATTGACGCGTATCAGCCCCGCGCGATTGACGCGGTCGGCCAGCCAGCCCATGGGCCACTGTGACAGCAAGCCGCACAACACCCCCGCCGCCAGGAAAACGCTGACCTGACCGCTGGACATGCCCTGGCGGGCCGCGTAGACGGGTGCGAGCCCATAGAATGAGCCGGTGATGGTACCCGTCATGAACAACACCGTCAGGGACAGCGGCACCCGCTTGACGTAGTACTTGACCAGAATCGGCGCCGGCGTCTGCGCCACGGGATGCAGGCGCCGCGTCAGCGCCACCGGAACCAGGCATAACACCGAACAAATCGCCACGAACACCAGCGGCTTGTAATCCAACCCCGAGAACATGGCAAGCGACAACTGGCCGCAGACCGTGCCCAAGCCCGAGAACGCCATGTAAAACCCGAAGACGCGCCCGCGCTGCGCATTCTCGGTCTGCTCGTTGAGCCAGCTCTCGATCACCATGAACTGCGTGACAAGGGCAATACCCGCCAGAAAGCGGAACACCAGCCAGACCCACAGGTTTTCGACGAGCATCATGGCCAGCACCAGCACCGCCGTGATGGCTGCGGTGGCCGCGTAGGCCCGTATGTGCCCGACGTGAACGATGAGCCGGTGGCCGGTGCGCGCCCCGAAGACCAGCCCCAGGTAGTAGCCCGCAATCATGCTGCCGACCCACAATGCGGACACCGAGGCGGCCGTCAGGCGCAACCCAAGGTACGTATTGAATAAGCCCGAACTGGTTTGCAGCAGCAGCGTCGTCAAGTACAGGGCAAAGAACGAAGCGATCGGCGTTAGCATGAAAATTGACGGCTGGTTTGCAGCGCGCGTCGGGCCATCGTTCGGCCCGAACACCGCGGCCGGCATTCCTGCCGGCCACGTACCTGGTGCTCCGCTTGCCCAACCGCACGGGCTGCGCAAACGCCACACCAGTATTTGATCATGACGACAAAGGCTTCATCATCCCAATTGATCCAGCAGCGTTTTGGCGTCGCTGACTTCCAGCTGACCCGCCGCGTCGACATTGAGTTTGTCGACCACGCCGTCGCGAATCACGGCGGAATAGCGTTGCGAGCGCACGCCCAGCCCACGGGCGGTGAGATCGAAATCGAGCCCCAGCTTCTTCGTCCAGGCGGCGCTGCCGTCGGCCATCATCCGCACGCGGCCGGCAACTTTCTGGTCGCGCCCCCACGCCCCCATGACGAACGGGTCGTTGACCGCCACACACCAGATTTCATCCACCCCGCGCGCCTTGATTTGATCATGCAGCGCAAGAAAGCCCGGCAAATGACGGCTGGAGCAAGTGGGCGTGAACGCCCCCGGTACGGCGAACAGCGCAATGGTCTTGCCCTTCAAGAGATCGGCCACGCGAAAATTGTTCGGGCCGACGCTGCAGCCCGCAGTGGCCGTTTCCAGGTATTCCGACAAGGTTCCATCAGGCAGATGGTCGCCGACTTTGATCGTCATGACAGTCTCTCCGGCAGGGTGGGGATAAAGACGCTCGCAGCCAGCGCGCGCGTCCACGTGTCACGCGCAATGCGCGCACGGGTTGAAAATCAAATCATACGACGATGTCGTGGCTTATGGCTCGCCGCGCGGTCGTCGATGGCGTATCCAGAGGAAACCGCGCCGGCGAACAGTACGTATAATCGACGAATGGCCACACCGACAAGCACGACCACCGATACGCCCGTCTTCAGCCATCTCGACGAGTCCGGTCAGATACGGATGGTCGACGTCGGCAACAAGGCGCCAACGCGGCGCAGCGCCATCGCGCAAGCGCGCGTGCGCCTGGGCGCACTGGCGTACCGTCT
Source organism: Candidimonas sp. (assembly GCA_004298545.1). Classification (GTDB taxonomy): domain Bacteria; phylum Pseudomonadota; class Gammaproteobacteria; order Burkholderiales; family Burkholderiaceae_B; genus SCQX01. The sequence goes on from SCQX01000101.1 coordinate 5,603, forward strand.
GCTCGCGGCCCACGAAAACGGCAAGGGCGAAGTGCTCAACACCGCGCGGGTCGCGGGGATTCTTGCGGCAAAACGCTGTGCGGAACTCATCCCCCTGTGCCACAGCCTGCCGCTAAGCTTCGCGGGCATCGAATTCTCGCTCGACGACGAACACCACGCCATCGACATACGCGCCACGTGCCGCACCGACTATAAAACGGGGGTCGAAATGGAGGCCTTGACCGCATGCAGCGTCGCCGCCCTGACCATCTACGACATGTGCAAGGCGGCCGACAAAGGCATTGTCATCGAATCAGTCAGACTCAGCGACAAATCCGGAGGAAAAAGCGGTGAGTGGCACCTCGACAGCAGCACCGCCAGCCGTGGCGGCCGCGACCATTAAGGCCCTGTACTTCGCCCGCGTCGCGGAAGTGACTGGCGCGCGCAGCCAGGAATGGCCGCTGGCGCAAGCAGTCACCGGCGCGCAATGGCTTGGCGAACTCGTGTCGCGCTACCCCGACCTAGCGCCCGCGTCGCATCTGAAGCTTGCCATCAACCAGCGCCACGTCGCGCACAGCGCGCTCATCCACGCCGGCGACGAGGTGGCGGTGTTCGAACCCGTCACCGGGGGGTGACGCCATGGTCATCGTTCAGGAGGCTGATTTCGATGGTTCCGCGCTGATTGCGGGTCTGCGCAACGGTGCCGCGCGCGGCGCGGGAGCGCTGGTCACGTTCACCGGCTACGTGCGCGACTACGACAATGACGCCCCCACGCGCAGTCTGTTCCTCGAACACTACCCGGGCATGTGCGAACGCGAAATACGGCGGTTGTGCGACACGGCAACGCACCGCTGGGCGGCGCGCGAGCCGCTTGTGGTCCATCGGGTGGGCGAGTTGCGGCGCGACGAACAGATCGTATTCGTCGCCGTGGCGGCCGCTCATCGCGGCAGCGCGTTCCGTGCCTGCGAATACATCATCGACGCGCTCAAAACGCGCGCGCCTTTCTGGAAGCGCGAAACATTGGCCGACGGCACCCGGTTCTGGGTGGAGCAGCGCCATGCGGATGCGGCCAAAACGAAAAGTTGGGAAAATACGGACACATGACGAACACACCGGCCATGCTCGACTTCGATGAAGCCCAAAAGCGCCTGAGCCGTGCGGGGCCAATGCCATCGGCCCGCGAGCGCGTGTCGCTCGACCACGCGCAGGGCCGCGTGCTCGCGGCTGCCCTGACGGCCGAGGTCGACCTTCCGGCGGCCGACAACAGCGCAATGGACGGCTATGCCATTCGTCATGCCGAGGCGCGGCCTGGCCGGCGGCTGCCCATCCAGCAGCGCTGCTATGCGGGCCAGATGCCCGAGGCGCTGCGCCCCGGACACGCCATTCGCCTGTTCACGGGCAGCCTCGTTCCCGCTGGCGCCGATACCGTCGTCATGCAGGAGGATTGCGAAGAATCGGACAATGCCGTCATGGTGCGCGAACTGCCGGCGGCAGGTTCACACATCCGGCCCCGCGGCAATGACGTGGCGCGTGGCCGCGAACTCCTTTCCGCCGGTTCCCTGATAGGGTCCGCGGCGCTTGCCCTGATTGCCTCGCAGGGGTTCACCGCCGTCGACGTTTGGCCATTGCTTCGCGTCGGCGTCCTGACCACGGGCGATGAACTGGTTCAGCCGGGCCAGCCGCACCGCCCCGAGCAGGTCTACGACTCCAACGGGCCCATGCTGGCGGCGCTGGCGCGCGGCCTGGGCGCGCAAGTCGTGCAAGTGCGGCATGCGGTCGATACCGCCGAATCGCTGAATCAGGCGTTCGCCAGCCTCGTGCCCGCGTGCGATCTGGTCCTGACCGTGGGCGGCGTATCGGTCGGCGAAAAAGATCTGGTCAAGCCGGCCATAGAAAACGCCGGCGGCACCCTCGACCTATGGCGCGTGCGCATGAAGCCCGGCAAGCCCGTGGCGCTCGCCCACATTGGCGGCACGCCCATCGTCTGCCTGCCGGGAAACCCGGTGTCCGCATTCGCGGTTTTCACCCTGCTGGTATCGCCACTGATTCGCGCCATGCAAGGCCGGCAACCCGTCATGCCGGTCGTCCACCGCGCCATGCTGCAAACCGAACGCTATTTCCAGGGAACGCGCGAAGAATTCCTGCGCGTGCGGTATACGCTGCCCGCGCAAGGGCCCGCGGCGCTGGCCCCCTATCCCAACCAGGGCTCGGCCGTCATCAGTTCGCTGCCCTGGGCCAGCGGACTGGCGCGCATTCCCGCCAACACTCGCGTCGGCCCTGGCGACACCGTTGCCTACTACGACTTCCACCACTGGCTGACGTAACCGCCCCGCGCGACTGCTCGCGACTTCCATCGCGCGGCCCGCTCAGTCGGAATCCCGTGCCCGGTAAACCAGCACCGCCACTCTGGCCAGACTCAGTACCTTGATGGTGACGCTACCCAGGAGCAGACGCGACAAGCCACTGCGACCGTGGCTGCCAATAAAGATCAAATCGCACTTCTCTTCCCTGGCAGCGTGCACCAGGCCGTCGGCGACGTTGAAGTTGGAAACCACCTTGCCAACCGCCTTGACCTCGGCCGTGTGCGCGCGGTCGAGCACCGCCTGGACATACCTCCGCGCCTGTTCCGCGGCGGTTTTCTCGTAATCTTCATCGGTGATGGCATAGGCGGCCGCCATGCCATCGAACCCAACGGTTGCCGCGAACGGTTGCGTTACGTGCAATGCCACGACTTCAGCGCCGATCTGCCGCGCGAAACAGACCCCTTTGTTGGCGGCCTGAGCGGACAGAGACGAACCGTCAGTGGGAATGAGTATTCTCTTGAACATGATCGATCTCCCGAAGGGGATATAGGTCTAGAGTAACCGACAACCGCGGGAAAGGGAAAATTCCGATGCGCGGGCGCCGTGAACCGGACACTAGAGCCCTGCAGCCGCCTGATACAAATTCGTCGACCGCGTGCCGGAGCGGCAATAGGCCAGCACCGGGGCGGGAAGCACCCGCAGCAGGGCCGCGAATTGCACCACATCTTCGCGGGTCATGGCACCGCTGATCACCGGCAGGTATTCCGCCTTGATACCCGCGGCCGACGCCGCCGCAATGACATCGGACGACGTGGGCTGATCGAGCCCTCCTTCGAAATCGGGACGATTGATGACGATACTTTTGAATCCCGCCGCCGCGATCTCCCGGATATCTTCGACGGCAATCTGCGGGGACACCGCGAAATCGGGGGTCAGGACACTGATTTGAACGGACATGGCACGCTCCACAAACGACAAGGTCGAACTACTATCCTAAATCTTCGCAACGCCCACAAACTCACTCCCTTGCTTACCGTTACGCGTTACGCGCGAAAAGGATCGCGCAAAAATCCCGTACGGGGGGTCAAGGCACTGCGTCCACCGGCAGGCCACCCACTGACAAGTCGTATTCCTCGAGCCACGCGCCGGTGCGTTTGTCGGCCAGCACATCGAATTCGGCGACACGCTGACCACCCAGCACATCATTCCCATCGGGCTCGCACGCCGGGTGGCACATCAACACACTCGCCTGGCCCGCCACGCTGAACCATGTTCTGAGCAGCCGCCCGTACGTTTCACGCCCGCCGCGGAAATCGTACACACCGAGAAACTCCTGGTTCACGGCAAACCCCGCGCCGCGCGCGAGCCGCACCAGGCGGGCGGACCCGAGTCGTTGGATGATGCCAGCCTTGAAGCGGAACGCGCCGGTCCATCTCAGGCGCCCCATGCGGGTGTTGCGAATCCACAGCCGCTTGTGCGGATAACGGCGCACGAGCTCCGCCATCAGGTTCTGGCGTATCTGCGGGAACTGGTGCACGTGCTGGTGGCCGTCGACGAAATCGGGCGGCCGCCCCACCACGGCTTCGAAGCGATCCAGCTGACGCACGATCTGGCGCCGCACGGCGACCTCGTCGAGCTGACGCAAATAGCAGCGGGCGATCAGCACCGACACCGGAAACGCGGTGGAATCCGACCCGGTGGTCAGCCGCTCGGTAAAATTCAGGTGCAGGCCGACCTGCAGTCCCGATACACTAAGCGCTTTCGCGTTGCGCACAAACGAGCCGCCATCGACCAGGCAACTGGTGGCGCCCAGGCGATTCATGCCGGCAAGCCGCAAAACGGCTTCGTCGATACCGGGGTGCATCCCGAAGTCGTCGGCACAAATGACGATATGCTTCGCGTCGCCCGCGGTCTTCATGCAATTCCTCCGGCATCCTGAAATTAGCGAGTCATGAGAAAAATCCTGAGCCAACTGAGCTGGTTCATTGCTGTCGGGTGCGCCGCCGCCGCCACCCACTGGCTGGTGGTGGTGGCGATGGTAAGCCTGAACTCGCTGGCGCCGCTGGTGGCCAACGTGATGGGCTGGCTCGTTGCGTTTGGCGTATCGTTCACGGGCCATTACCAACTGACGTTCCGGCATCAGCACGCGCCGGTGCTACGGGCCGCACGGCGATTTTTTCTCGTCTCGGCCGCCGGCTTCAGTGTAAACGAAGCCAGCTACGCCTGGCTGCTGCATGTCACCACGATACGCTACGACGTGCTGCTTGCCGCCATTTTAATCGCGATCGCCGTGCTTACATTCATTCTGGGGCGGTTTTGGGCGTTCCGGGGCAGAACGTAAGCGCGTCGCCCGGCGCGATGCGCCAGACCCGGTACCGGCCGCTTGCGATGGGTGGCGGCAGCGTTTTCAAGTAGGGAAACCGATCGGCACTGTCTTTGTCACCCACCAGCCACCAGGCTGCGGCGCGCGGACCGCACAGTTGCGCCTGGAATGCGGGTGGATTAACCAGCACCTTCGCCGCGGCCGCGCGATCGAACGGGATGCCGTCGTAGAGCTCTTTGCGCCAACCATCGTGCTGGGGCGCGCGCGTCCAGTCGGCCACGACGAGCGCGGGCTTGGCGGTGTGAAGGTAAAAGTTCAGGTCGTAATAATAGCCATTGAGCATCGCCACATCGTCGCCGGGCTGATACTGCGTCAGCATTTTTTCGGCGATGCCCCGGGCTGAACGCTGCGGCGCGACCACCGCACCCACCACCACCGCCACCAGGCAAAGGCCCACGGCCCCCGCCCAGAAGCGGGACAACGCCACCAGCGCGCGCTGCGCGCTCTCGCCCGCCAACCGGGAAGCAAACGGCTCGGCCAGAAAGAACGCGAATGGTGGCAGTAGCGGGAGGATGTAGCCGATCAGCTTCGAGGATGGAATCGAAAAGAAAATCAGCACGACCAGAAACCAGGAGACCATCAGGCCGCGCACCGCTCCGAATTGCGCGTCCTTCCAATACCGCACGTTCGCCAGGCGCCAGATGTGCACGGACCAGGGCAGTGTCAGCACCAGCAGCACCGGCACATAGAACCAGAACGGGAAAGGGTTGTTGAAACCCGTTTCAAGGTACCGCTGAAACTGCTGATAAATCACATAGTAATGAAAGAAGCCCGGATAGCGCCATTCCATGACCGCCATCCAGGGCAACGCCACCACCGCAAGCGCAACGAAACCCGGCCAGATGAACAGGCGCCGCATCGAATCGAAGCGGCGCCGGCCAGCCAGCCAGAAGACCACGATGCCGCCGGGCAGGACGATGCCGATCAGTCCTTTGGCGAGGAAACCCAACCCTGCGGCGGCATAAGCCAGAGTCAGCAGTAATCGGTACGATTCCCCGCGCTCGAGCCGGAAGACCGCGGCGGCGGCAAGCACGACCGTGAACGCAATGGCACTGGCCACGGTCATGTCCAGGTTGGCGTATTGCCCGCCGCCAAAAAAGAATGGCAGGGTCGCCAGGATGAGTGCGGTCAGAATCGCAATACGCCGGTTCGTGAACGTCTTGAGAAACCAGAATGTCGCGCCGACCATCAAGGTTGCCGCCAGGACGGAACACAGGCGGGCCGCCCACGCATTGGCGCCGAACCAATGCAGGAACAGCGCCGTGAACCAATAAAACAGCGGGGGCTTGTGGAAGAAAGGCAAACCGTCGAGCCGCGGCACCCAGTCGCGCCCGGCCTCGAGCATATTCCAGGCAACGCCAACGTAACGCCCCTCGTCGGGCAGCAACAACGGACGTGTCCAGGTCGTGGCCGCCAACCAGAGGAATGTGACCAGGACGACGAGCCACGTAGAGCGAACCTCCAGGACTCTGGAGGTCAGACGCACCAGCCGATTCATAGTGTGGGTTTCCTGAAAGGGCGAGTGGGCGATTCGCCGGAGGGCCTTTTACGCATTGGAGAAACGCACGCGTCGGCTACTCGAGGCCCGGACCATCGTCGTCACCCGACGCACCCAGGCCGCGGCCGATGCGGTCACGCAGCAAGTACACGGGCCGCCCTTTGACCTCGCTGAAAACCCGCGCCACGTATTCGCCAACCACGCCCAG
>SCQX01000102.1 GCA_004298545.1 Candidimonas sp.
CATGTCGTCGCGGTACAGCGCGTCGGGAATCTGAATGAGGATGCCCGCGCCGTCGCCCATGAGCTCGTCGGCGCCCACGGCGCCGCGATGGTTCAGGTTCTCGAGGATTTTCAGGCTTTGCTGAATGATGGTGTGACTTTTGTGGCCCTTGATGTGCGCCACGAAGCCCACGCCGCACGAGTCGTGCTCGTTGACCGGGTCGTACAGGCCCTGCGCCGGCGGTGGCCCGCCCGCAGTTTCCCGCGGCAAGCCGGCCGGCCCGTCGACGCCGCCGCGCATGGTGTTCGTGGCGCTTGCGGCGGCGCTTTCACGCGCTGCGCCGGTCGAATCGGATACGGATGGCACCGGAAAATGCCGGGAAAAGGGGTGACCCATGAGATGAACTCCGCGAAGTGCCCGCGTCGGCACGAATAATCACGCAGGAGATCGAGGATACGAGTGTTTTTTTTCTTGCGCAAGAAAATAATTAGGGGTGCGTCCCCAAAAATATAAGCAGTGAGAATTCTAGGTATTCAAATGGGGACGTATTAAAAAGCCTGCGAAAGCAGGCGATTGGAAGACAAACATTTTCATAGGTTACCGCCCTGTTTGCGCGATCGATGCCCAGACCAATATCGCACACGATAGGCGTCGCGTCGTCCGTGCTTTATCATGTTTACGCGGGTGATTTGTTGTGGCGGTGGTTTTCCCTCGGAAAATGGATCATGGGAACGAAGAGCGAAACTTCCAGGCCGCGCGGTCCGGAACTGCGCGATGTGGAATTGCGGGATCGGGAATTGGCTACCGCCGGATGGCGTGATCCGGCGTCGCGGAGCCCCGCCGCGGTCGAGCGCTCATCGGCGAAACCCGTCGTTGCGACGTACTCGGGCATCGTGGCCGAAGTGAAGGCGCGTGTTCCCGATGCGATGGCGATATACGCTTTCGGCAGCCGCATTCGGGGTAATGCGCGGCCCGACAGCGATCTCGACCTGGCCGTTCTCGTGGCGGGCTATGCGGACCCTGTCGCGCTGTGGGCGCTGGCGGGCGATCTGGAAGCGATCGCGGGGTGCGCGGTCGACTTGCTAGACTTCCGGGCGGCGTCCACCGTCATGCAGGAGCAGATATTGCGCACCGGGGTACGCTTGTGGTCCGCCGGCGCGGCGGTCGACGCCTATGAGGCGTTCGCGCTCAATGAGAAGCTCGCGCTGGATGAACGCCGTGCGCCTCTGATCGAAGATATCCTGGCGCGGGGGACGGTGTATGGCCGATGATCAGGATCTGAATCTGGCGATTTTGGTCGAGATCATCACGCGCCATCTCGATGACTTTCTGGCGTTCAGCGAACGTCTGTTGAAGAAGAAGCCGTAGTGGCAAGGCGCCGTTCGTTGGGCTGAAGGCCGTGGGGCTTCGGGCTGCTCAGCGACCCCTGGGCGTTTTTATGGGCGTTACCACCCCGGCGGCTTTCTTCCGCGGGCGTCCGCGCGGGGCGGGCGCGGCGCGGCGGCTGGCGGTGGTGGCCAGGCGCTTCAGGAATGCGGCGCCGCCCAGCGCCCACTGGCCGAACAGTGCCTGCTCTATACGCTTGCGCTGCGCCTCGCCCAAGCCGTGTTCCAGCAGCTGGCGGTAGGCCGCCTGGCGCGCGAACGGCGTGTCGTCCATCTTCCAGTAGTCGGCGTGGTCGACCAGCCAGGCGTTGCGCCGCGCATCGCGGCCCACGTGGCCCGCGGCCGACGACCAGGGCCATTCCGCCGCCTGGTCGGCGCGGCCCGCGGCCACCGGCAGCGACTCCAGCCAGGCCAGCGCCGGCAGCACCCAGCTGCCCGCCTCGACCAGGGCGCCGCGGTAGCGGCCGGCGTACACACGCCCGTGGCGTAGCCGCGAGGCGTAGCGGCGCCCGAACGCCTGCATCAGCCGCGGCAGGGCGTCCGCCCCCGGGGGTGTGGCAAGCAGCGTCAGCGTTTCGGGCAACAACGCCCAGCCGTGCACCGCCACCCCGTTCTCGCGCGCGCTTTCGCGCAGCCACTGCGTCAGTAGGTCGAGGTCGCTCGCGGGCGCGGCATCGCCCGGTTCGGCCAGCGGCTGTGCAAACCGGGCCTGCGCCAGTTGAGCCGTCGCGGGGGCGTATAAGCGGGGGAGTCGTGCCATGGCGAAACTTTACCGCAATGCCTCTCCATATGGCCGCGATCGGCCTCTTATAATGACCAGAAGGGACGGTCACGCTACACGAGCCGCGCCAATACGCCACTTTTTCACGCAGAGGTGAGTATGCAAGACAGCCCGTCGGCCGAACACGCGGCCATACAACCCGCGCAGGCGCGCCGCATACGCAAGGTGGCCGTGTGCGGCGCCGGTGTCATGGGGGCGCAGATTGCCGCGCATTGCATCAATGCGGGGGTACCGGTCGTTTTATTCGACCTGGCCGCCAAAGAGGGCGACAGGAACGCCATCGTCAAACAGGCGCTCGCGCGCCTGAAGAAATTGACCCCCGCGCCGCTGGGCGCGCCTGAACTGGCCGAGCGCATCGTGCCCGCCAACTACGACGACGATCTCGCGCGCCTGGGCGAGTGCGATCTGGTCATCGAGGCCATCGCCGAGCGCCTGGACTGGAAATCCGATCTCTACCGCAAGATCGCGCCGGCCGTGCGCGCCGACGCGATCCTCGCCAGCAACACCTCGGGCCTGTCGATCACCACCCTTTCCCGCGTGCTGCCCGAGGCCAGGCGTGCCCGCTTCTGCGGCGTGCATTTCTTCAACCCGCCGCGCTACATGAAGCTGGTAGAGCTCATTCCCACCGCCGACACCGCGCCCGCGCTGCTCGACGAGCTGGAAGCGTTCCTCGTGTCGGTGCTGGGCAAGGGCGTGGTGCGCGCGCGCGACACACCGAATTTCATCGGCAATCGCGTCGGCGTGTTCGGCATGCTGTCGGTGTTCGCGCAGGCGGAAAAATACGGCCTCGGCTACGACCTGGTCGATCAGCTTACCGGCGCGCGCCTCGGCCGTGCCAAATCGGGCACCTTCCGCACGGGCGACGTGGTCGGGCTCGATACGCTGGCGCACGTGGTGCGCACCCTGTGGGATCAACTGCCCGACGACCCGTTCCATGCCGTGTATGCTCTGCCGCCCGTCGTCCAGTCGCTGGTCGACAAAGGCGCGCTGGGGCAGAAGTCGGGCGCGGGCTTCTACCGCAAGGAAGGGCGGGCGATTCTGCGGCTCGATCCCGCCACGGGCAATTACGTACCGGCCGACGCGGCCATCGACGAGGGCGTGGCCGCCATCCTGGCCAACCGCGACGTACCCGCGCGGCTGGCCGCGCTGCGCGCGTCCAGCCACCCCCAGGCCCAGTTCGTGTGGGCCGTGCTGCGCGACATTTTCCACTACAGCGCCGTTCATCTGGCCGATATTGCCGATACCGCCCGCCTCATCGACGAAGCCATGACGTGGGGGTTCGGCCATGCGCGCGGGCCGTTTGAGATCTGGCAGGCGGGCGGCTGGCACCAGGTGGCGCAATGGGTGGCCGACGACATTGCGCAGGGCAAGGCGCTGTGCAATGTGCCGCTGCCCGCCTGGGCCACCGGGGGGTCCGTGTGGGAAGCGCAGGGCGTGCAGACCGCCATGGGGTCCTGGAACCCGCGCGACGGCAAGTTCGAGCCGCGCAGCAGCCTGCCCGTCTACCAGCGTCAGGTGGGCGTGCCGCTGCTGGTGGGTGAACTGGAAACGCGCGACGACACCGTCGTTTTCGAAGACGATGCGGTGCGCGCCTGGACGCTGCCGGCGCCGCATCCGCGCGACGTGCTGATTCTGTCGCTCAAGACCAAGATGCACACGCTGGGGCCGGATGCGGTGCGCGGCATCATGCGGGCGGTGGACGTGGCCGAGCAGTCGTACGCGGCGCTGGTCATCGGCCAGCTGTCCGAGCCGTTCTCGGCCGGCGCCGACCTGAAAGCCATGCTGCCCATATTTGCGGCGGGGGGCGCGGCGGCGATCGAGCCGGTAGAGCGCGACATACAGGACATGACGCAGCGCCTGCGGTATGCGCAAGTGCCGGTGGTGGCGGCGCTGGCCGGGCTGGCATTGGGCGGCGGCTGCGAACTGGCGGTGCATTGTGCGCGCCGCGTGGCGCACTTCGAAACGTACATTGGCCTGGTCGAGGCGGGCATCGGCCTGGTGCCCGGCGGCGGCGGGCTGGCCTACTGCGCGCGTCGCGCCGCCGAGTTGCGGGCGCATGCCGCGCCCGACGTGCCGCTGCTGGCTTTCATCAAACGCTTTGCGCTGGCCGTGGCCAGCGCCCAGGTGTCCCGTTCGGCGCTGGAAGCGCGCCACATTGGCTACCTGCGCGAGTCCGACCCCATCGTCATGAATCGCCACGAGCTGCTGTATGTGGCGGTGCGCGAGGCGCGCGCCATGGCGCAGGCCGGCTGGCGCCCGCCGCTGCCGACGCTGTTCCCGGTGGCCGGGCGCGACGGCATCGCCACCCTGAAAGGGCAGCTGTTGAACATGAAGGTTGGCGGCTACATTTCCGAGTACGACTTCGTCGTTGGCGCAAAGGTGGCCGACGCGCTGTGCGGCGGCGACCTCGATCCCGGTTCGCTGGTGAGCGAGGCGTGGATGCTGGCGCGCGAGCGCGAGGCATTCCTGGCGTTGCTGGCCGAACCGAAAACGCAGGAACGCATCACCAGCGTGCTGAAAACCGGCAAGCCCGCGCGCAATTGACCACTGAGCGCTTTCGGTGTCAGGCCGCGTTGTTCGGACGTTGGACCGCTGTTTGCATCACAGGACGCTGTTTTTTCGGTATCAGACCGCTTTGACCATCAGTTCCGAGGAGTGACACATGGCCTCATTGCAACAAGCCTACATCGCCGCGGCCACGCGCGCGCCCATCGGCAAGGCGCCGCGCGGTTCCCTGTCGCACTATCGCCCCGATGATCTGTTGGCGCGTGTGATTCAAGGGCTGCTGGCCAAGGTGCCGGGGCTGGACCCGGCGGCAATCGAAGATGCCATCGTCGGCTGCGCCATTCCGGAAGGGCCGCAGGGGCTGAACGTGGCGCGCGTGGGCGCGTTGCTGTCAGGCCTGCCGAATTCCGTGCCGGGCGTCACCGTCAACCGCTTCTGCGCGTCGGGGCTTACCGCCATCGCGATGGCGGCCGACCGCATCCGCGTCGGCGAGGCCGACGTGCTGATCGCCGCCGGTACCGAATCGATGAGCATGGTGCCCACCATCGGGCCCAACACCTCGTTCAGCCCGGCGATTTTCGCGCGCGACGAGAACGTGGGCATCGCCTACGGCATGGGGCAGACGGCGGAACAGGTGGCTACGCGCTGGAAGGTGTCGCGCGAAGACCAGGACGCCTTCGCGCTGCGCTCGCACCAGCGCGCGCTGGCGGCGCAGAAGGCGGGCGAGTTCGGCGACGAAATGCTGCCGCTCGACATCGTCACGCGCACGCCCGATCTCGCCGCCGACCGCGTGCGCGAATCGCACCGCACGATGACGCTCGACGAGGGGGTGCGCCCCGATACCAGCCTGGCGGCGCTGGCGCGCCTGCGCCCGGTCTTCGCCGCCCGCGGTTCGGTCACTGCCGGCAACAGTTCCCAGGTTTCGGATGGCGCCGGCGCCCTGCTGGTGGTGTCCGAGCGCGCGCTGAAGACGCACGGGCTGACGCCGCTGGCGCGCTTCGTATCGTTCGCCGTGCGCGGCGTGCCGCCGGAAATCATGGGTATCGGGCCGAAGTTCGCCATTCCGCGGGCGCTGAAGCTGGCTGGGCTGGAACAGAACCAGATGGGCTGGATAGAACTGAACGAGGCGTTCGCCGCCCAGTCGCTGGCCGTGATGCGCGACCTGGATCTGGACCCGGAAGTGGTCAACCCGATGGGCGGCGCCATTGCCCTGGGGCACCCGCTGGGCGCCACCGGCGCCATTCGCGCGGCCACCGTCGTGCATGCGCTGCGGCGGCGCAACCTGCGCTACGGCATGGTCACCATGTGTGTTGGCACCGGCATGGGCGCCGCGGGCATTTTCGAGCGGGCGTAGGCGCCGCTGGCATTTTATTGAAACGTGTTGTGTTTCGATTGTTGGCGGATCCGGAGCTATTCCGGTGGCCAGTGCCGTGCGGCGTGAAGTACTCGCAAGATCTGTACGGCGGACGCGTTTTCCCGGTACACCACGACATAGTTGGATCTCACAACCATTTCTCGTGTGCCGTCGATCCGACCGGGACGGTAAAGCTGCGGGAATTCGAGCAGTTTCATTGCTTTCATCTCGATGTCGTCCTTGAGGTGTTGTGCCGCGTCGGGGTTGTCGTCGGAGATGTAGTCAACAATTCCAAGAAGATCTGCCCGCGCCACTTCGAGCCATTCAAGTTCCGGCATGGCGTTTGCCATCGATGAGAGCCTGAACGTCGTTCATCACCTGTCGGTGCGATCGTGCGGGTCGCTTGTCGGCAAGCGCTTCATATACTTTTTCACGGAACCATGCATCGTACGATTCCGGATCCACTGCCAAACCTGCCGGTAAGCCGCCTTCGTTCGCTATCCGCGTCAGAAGTATGCGCACGGCGTCGGAAATCGTGAGCCCAGAGTTCGCCAGCACTTCGCCCGCTTTCGTCTTTAATTTGTCGTCCACACGAACGTGCAGCATCGATGTTTGCGTTGTCATACCCACCTCATACCCGTGTCGTTTCACCATTTTGTCTCTCATTTGAGAGACTGACAAGAGGGGGGCGTTGGAGCTGCCGCGCGCCATTCGCGCGGCAACCGTCGTGCATGCGCTGCGGCGGCGCAACCTGCGCTACGGCATGGTCACCATGTGTGCCGGCACCGGCATGGGCGCTGCAGGCATTTTCGTGCGGGCGCAGGCGCCGCCGCCCGTGTCAGACGACCTGGAAGTCGATCACGATCTCGCCGGGCGTGCGCGAAACGTAGCTGATGACGACGTGCTCGCCGAAGTGCTGCTCGATTTGCGCCAGCAGCGGCAGCGGGTCGTGGTCGTTGCAGAACCGCATGGTTTCGCCCGGATGCAGCGCCGAGAGCGCGCCGAAGATGGCCGAATGGCGGAAGCGGTGCGCGATGCCGCGCGCGTCGAATGCGTAAACGTCGTCGGCCATGACGGGAATGGAAGAATCGCTGGCCATGAAGGCCTCCTGTAGAGTCGTGTGGTATGCGCCGCAAGTGGCGTCTACGCATAGG